>CAYGNA010000803.1:0-1500 GCA_964351065.1 uncultured Pseudomonadales bacterium | reverse complement strand
CCGCACCAAGCCCGCACTTCCAGTTCAGCCAGTGCGCATAAGATTTAATGCCGTCGCCAGCCCAGCCTTCATGTTCATCAAAGTCCGCCAGCAGTTTGAGAAAGTAGTAATCGATGGCATTGATATGCCCGGCAATGCGGGTGATCTCGTGTTCGAGCGCATCACATTCGGCCGGGCAGCGGACATAAAAAGACCCATTGGGATGGGTGGCAAGCATGACGGGAGATCCATGGCAAAAACTGTATAAGTGTACAGCTACATGATCCCAAGTCAATGTTTTTTATATACTTTTTTATCTAGAAATGATGTGCAGACAACACTGCAAGCTGGCAAATCTATGGTTCCGGCCAACCGCACACTTGCGGTATGCTCCGGCGATAGCCAACAAAAAGAGCGCCATAAGAGGGAGCGGCACATGAGCGACATGTCAATTGTTCCGATAGAGAACAAAGTCTTTGGTGCGGTTGTTACCGGCGTTCGCCTGAATGCCTTGAGCAATAGCGAGTTCGAATCAATCCATTCTGCTTTCCTCAAATATGGCTTCCTCGTTTTCCCCGGGCAGTTCCTCAGCGATGCTGAGAACGTTGCTTTTGGTGAACGCTTTGGCAAGCTGGAGTTTGGCGCCCTGCCAATGGCCAACCAGGAGAAGCGGGAAGACGGCACTTACGGTGATATATACAGCATTGAGACCCAGCGCATGCGCACCAACGTCGGCAATGAGGCGTGGCATACCGATTCCACCTACTGGCCTGTCAGTAGCAAATGCGCGATGCTATCAGCAGTCACCGTGCCCGATGAGGGTGGCGAGACCGAACTGGCTGACATGCGCGCAGGCTATGTTGCGCTGGACCCGGATACCAGGGACAGAATTGAGCACTTAAGCGCTTATCACTCCACCCAGTATTCCCAGGCCAACGATGTCGGTGATTTCCCCCCAACCAGGGAAGGTACGATTTATCATGGCGAGGCTTACCTTCGACCACTGGTAAAGACCCACCCCGAGACCGGCGTAAAAAATCTGTTTGTTGGTCGCCACGCGTTTGGCATTCCTGGGATTGCCCGCGAGGACAGTCGTGACCTGCTGAAATCTCTTGTTGATTTTGTGGTGAGTGAGCCTACCCGTGTTTACCTGCACAAATGGCAGGCTGGTGACACGATGATCTGGGACAATCGTGCCCTGCTACATCGCGCGAGACCGTACGACTACAGCCAGCCAAGAGTGCTGACGGGTACCAGAATTGCCGGCGATCCAGCAAGCGAACTTGCCTACTACCCCAGCGATCCTGCAGCCGAGGCAGGCAGAGCCGCATTACAGCAGGAACTCGCACTACTGCGAGAGGAAGTGGCAAGAGCCCCCAGACGGCAACTCGGCTGATTCTCTCCAGCCGCAGACCATTTTTTGTTATCTTGCACCTTCGATAGCAACAGTTTCTCCCATGGAAAACGAAGCGCAGGACGGCCCATTACACGGTGTCAGGATTCTCGATCTCTCATCCGTCG
>CAYGNA010000802.1:0-1505 GCA_964351065.1 uncultured Pseudomonadales bacterium | reverse complement strand
GTACTCGTCAAGGACTACCTGGGCCGCCATGGTGTAGAGCGGCTCGGTGTCGAGCAGGGTACCGTCCATATCGAAGATAATAGCGGCGGGGGACAGATTAACCGGCATGCTCAATAAACTCATGTGCTATGGCCTCAATGACCTCGTGACGGACCAAACCCTGCTCTTCCCGCAGGCGGTGCTCGGCGTGGCTTGCCATCGCCATAAGATTAAACAGGGACTGCTGGTTCATTTCAAAGGCAACATTGCGTTCGACAACAATGTGCGTCAGCAGAAATGACAAGGCTTCTTCCCGGGTGATTTTTCCTCGCATCTTTTTTGTCCTGCCGCGTTCTGATGTTTGCTTGAGGGGCTGAGTGAAGGCTGCTTGAGGGGCTCAAGTATGGGCGGATTCTGGCAGTTTCAACCAGCGCGGACAAGGAGTGCCCTACAGAATTGACTGGTATAAGAGAGCCTGCGCTTATCGCCAATCGATGTTGGGCGCGATTCCAGCCCGTGCCTACAATAGTTGTCCATGCTGACCGGTGTGCGATTGATGCACAAAGTCACTTTTTCAGAGCGCCGTACTGGCGCAGATCGAAGGCGGGCGCATCGGCGGTCGTTAAGGCGATGGCTGACTGACGTGTTTAGGGTTAATAGCGAGCGCCGCAGAGGAAGGCGCCGGTCACCCTACATTAGAGGCGAAACCTATAGCGTCTTTGAATCGGACCGTATTTGAGCGAAAGAGGCTGTTCTTTAAAAAAACGAAGCCTGCAGCGAATATGTCCCTCCCGGATCAGTCCTGAAGCGTGTTTCCACTGCTTCCGGATACTGATGCCTAGGCCCCCTGACAGTAATGCCGCTGCAGGCTTCTCCCCCCCCGGCCGAACTTCTTCTCCCCCGGGTAACAAGTAATGAGTAGCGCCCGGGATCAAAAAGGTTCTATTGGGGATAAAATTGTGCAAACGATTGTCTATATTGCCGTTCCCGCACGGGGACGGAACTAAACTGGATCCAATAACAGGGGGCCGAATGATTGAAGTCGATCATTTGAGGAAGAGCTTTGGTCCGCTAAATGCGGTGAATGACATTACTTTTAGTGTGAGCCCGGGAGAGATCCTGGGATTTCTGGGACCGAACGGGGCTGGCAAGAGCACTACCATGAAGGTTATCACGGGCTTTTTGGCCCCGACCTCTGGCCGCGTTCGCATCTGGGGTTGTGACATTGCCGAGGATGCAATCCTTGCGCAGCGGATGATTGGTTATCTGCCGGAGGGCGCACCCTGCTACGAGGAGATGACCCCGCGTACTTTCCTGGGTTTTATTGCCGAGGTCAGGGGATTTCGGGGCGCTGCCCGCGCCGAGCGGGTTGCCAGTGTTGTTGAAACCATGTCGCTCGGCAAAGTAATGGATCAGCGGATTGAAACACTCTCCAAGGGGTTCAAACGTCGCGTAGGTCTCGCCCAGGCGATTATCCATGACCCGAAGGTGCTGATTCTTGATGAGCCAACCGATGGCCTGGACCC
>CAYGNA010000801.1:0-1508 GCA_964351065.1 uncultured Pseudomonadales bacterium | reverse complement strand
AACAAGTACAATCTCGGGGAGATTTCGCTGCGCGGTAATGTAGGTTCGCGCGATGAACCTGAGCCAGGGCGGGGCAATATTGCGACTGGCGGCAAACGCAACCGGAATGGCCAGCACAACACCAAGGGGAAGCGGAATCAATGCCAACAATAGCGTGACAATCGCTGGCTGGAGCAGTTCCGGCAGTGCGCCAAAATCTGGCGGCACAAATTCTGCCAGTTTGGAAAGCGCTGTTGGCAGATCCCGCAGAAGCTCAAACATTTTGACTTCCGCCACTGCACTGGTCAGCGCAATCAGCAGGAGCAAAAAGATCAACCAGCGCGCCGCTCGATAGAGTTTACTGGGGCCATACCGGGATTGCAGGGCCGCTTCCAACGCCGGTGTAATCATGCGGACCTTAACAGGGGCTCTGATTCACCTTGATTCTGTAACTCAGCGAGTTCACTACCGTAAATCTCCCGCAACAACGAGTCTTCGATGTTCGGTGCTCCATCATACACAATGCGTCCCTCCTTGATCGCGATCGCCCGCGTACAGTACCTGGCCACCATGTCAGGCTGGTGAAACACACCAAGCACTGGACGCTCTCTGGACAACGGCGCCAGCAATTCCATCACAGCGTGGGCATTGCCGGGATCAAGACTGGAGATTGGCTCGTCAGCAAAAAAAATATCCGGATTCTGGTAAATCGCCCTTGCAATTGCCACGCGCTGCATCTCCCCACCGGAAAGGGAGCCTGTGTATCGGTGCGCATGTTCTGCCATTCGTGTCTTTTCGAGCGCAACCAGTGCTTCCAGCGCTTCCGAGTCCTTGAAACCATAGAGCCAGCTGCGAGCAGGGCTGATTTTACCCAGCCTGCCGAGCATGACGTTCTCAACCACTCGCAAACGTTTGACGAGATTCAGCCCCTGGAAGATTGCGCCCATTCTTGTCCTGCTCGCGCGGAGCGCCTGCCCGGCAAGCGCTGATATCTGATGGCGACTGCCGTCGATGCCAGTGAAAGCGATACTACCGGAAGTCGATTCAGTAAGGCCCAGTAAACATCGAAGGGTGAGCGACTTACCCGCACCGCTTGCCCCCAGAATTGCGACAAATTCGCCAGGTACAACAGTAAAGGTCAGGTTATCCAACAGGCGTGTGCCGTCTGGCAACACCTTCGTCAGGCCCGTGACTTCGAGCACTAGCGTGTACCCAACAGTTTCATGGTGTCGAGGCTATGGGCAATTGTACGCAGTCCGTCCCACATGGCATCCTCAGCGGGGAAAAACGCCAGATCATCAACGCCTGCCTGGTTACGCAGCGCCTCCATCAGTTCGCCACCTTCATTCAGCTTCAGGTAGGCGGCCTGTATCCGGCCCTTGATTTCGTCAGGCAGGTCCGCGCGCACGATAACCGGGCCAGTGGGAATGGGTGCTGACTCCCACAAGATCACCAGGTCCTCTGCCGAGATTCGACCCGCCTCAATCATGCGTAGCAGCGTCGACTTGGACATGGCGCCAGCATCTACC
>CAYGNA010000800.1:0-1508 GCA_964351065.1 uncultured Pseudomonadales bacterium | reverse complement strand
ACCCCGCACCCTGTACCAACACGATGTGCTGGACAACCGCGTTGCGGCGACCCGTGCAAGTTGCCTGCATGACGATGAGATAGAACAGCTTGTCAGTCTGTTTATCGAGCGCGCAAGGCTGGTTGAAGCGTGCGGCTTCAATTTTGTCGATTTCAAGCACTGTCATGGTTACATGACGCATGAAATGCTGAGTGCCGTGAACAGGGAAGGCCGGTTTGGTGGGAGTTTTGAGAACCGGACGCGGTTTACCCGGCTTGTGCTGGACGGCATCAGGAAAACTTGCCCGAACCTGACGGTTGCGGTGCGTTTGTCAGCCTACGACTTCCTGCCTTTCGAAGCTGGCGAAAACGGCACGGGAAGACCAGCTGCATCACAGGATCGTTTTCGATTTGGCGCGACAATTGATGGACTCGCTGTTGATTTGAGTGAGACATTCAGGTTCATCGAAATGCTGGCGGGCATGGGTGTTGGATTAATCAGCGTCACGGCTGGCACTCCCTACTACAACCCCCATATCCAGCGCCCGGCGCTCTATCCCCCCTCTGATGGCTATTTGCCACCCGAAGATCCGTTGGCCGGCGTCGGCAGAATGCTCTGGGCTACCGCTGAAATTAAAAAAAAGTTGCCTGCGATGACTGTCGTGGGCACCGGCTACAGCTACCTGCAGGAGTGGCTACCCCAGGTGGCCGCCGGTGCCGTCAGAACCGGCATGGTGGACAGTATTGGACTTGGCAGAATGGCGCTCTCGTACCCTGATTTGCCAATCGATTTAAAAGCAGGCAAGTCGATGGCACGCAAGAAGATTTGCCGAACGTTCAGCGATTGCACAACCGCACCCAGGAATGGACTGATAAGTGGTTGCTATCCGCTGGATCCGTTTTACAAAAAGCGTGCTGAGGCCACAGAACTCAAGCTCATCAAAAAACAGGGCTGACGGACTGTTCTAGCGAAGAGATCCGTAGTGAACTAACGCTTGCGATCCGCGCCAGTAGTCGATCAACTCCGAGATGGACACATCGCTGGCTGGATTTTTTGTTCACACTTTGCTGGTAGCAGGCCCTCGAGCCATCGCCTCGAGCCAGATGCGTACGATCCCGGTCATTCGCGCGTCAAGATCCTTCGGGTCAGTGTCGATACGCCTGGCGTATTGTTCGTGGAAGATTCTGTATCCGCGCAGCAGTGCTGAGAGCGCTACCTGCAGCGCCTCGAGATCGTGTGCAGGATCGATCGTGCCATCAATAACGTCTTGACGCAGTTGACTGAGTGCTTCCTCAAAACGTGGCATCGGGTCTACGTCCTCATCACCGTCAACAACGAGTAGTGCCCGTAGTTGGCTGTCGTTGGCGATGGCTTTTGTCTGGAATGGTTTGAGTCTTCGCTCTACGAACGAGACCCCGTGGCGATCAGCGGCAAGGCTCTCTGCCATGGATTCAAAGCGACGGGCAATTGCTGCACGCAGCAGGTCTCGCCGTGAGCCAAAGTAATGGTAGATGTTGGCGCGATTGAAC
>CAYGNA010000799.1:0-1510 GCA_964351065.1 uncultured Pseudomonadales bacterium | reverse complement strand
CCACAAAACCTGCGAAGGCGATGTTTTTTATACCATTTGAGTTTGGCGATCCGCCAAGTTCTTCGCACAGCCAAGACCCGTTATTGGTAAAATCGAGGCCGCCGGAACTTATGGTTCCAGAGCTGTAACAACTGCCTGTCAGGTCTTCAAACGTAACCGTATTTGCGCTCGAGAAGGCGCTAAATGCAGCGGTCAGCACTAGCAGTGATATGAGCGAAAAATTGTTTTTCATGAGAGAGTCTCTTTGCGCGATAAGGGAACCAGTGCCAACGACCAGCAATGCGTGCGCCATTAAATTTAACTCTTTAAAAAATTGGGAATAAGGTAGTGGTTGAAAATTCAGGTTGGGATGGTTGTAAAGAAAATCGACGATTTTTTAGCCAAATGGCAGGTACCAAAACAGACACATGCCTTGATCGTGCCTACGCTCGAAGTCTCACGTTCCTCAATGAAAGATTGTTAGGTCTACCGGTGATACGTGTCACTCAGGCCCTGAATAGGCCGCTCAACAATCCCCAGCCGCAGGCAGTTATTCGGCGCTTAACTAACAAACTGTGTAACCCGCCCGCTATCGCCCTATAGGGCTGTGCCGCGGTGACAAGTCCTGGCTTACGCAGACTGCAACTATCAAAGACTACTCTGCGACAGTATCTGCAGATCAGCGACGTGAACGTCGAGGCTTTTGTGGTTGAGCCCTATAGGGACTTTTTATCGAAGGGGCGACTTGGCCCTTTGGCTTTTTAGGTCTTTTTGGCTTTTTAGGTTTGGCTGGCGCAGGCACGCCGGGAGATTCTGGCACATTATGGTTGGGTTCAAAGTCGTCGACATATTCGCGAGGAATAACCTCTCGTAATAGCCGCTCGATGTTTCGCAGATAATCGAACTCATCTGCGCAAACCAGCGAAACGGCCTGTCCATGCTCAGCGGCCCGGCCAGTTCTCCCAATACGATGCACATAATCTTCGGCAACTTTTGGTAGATCGACATTCACGACACCGGGTAGCTGATCAATATCCAGCCCTCTGGAGGCAACATCAGTCGCCACAAGTATTTGTACCTTATCGTCCTTGAAGTCCTGAAGATTGCGCGATCGGACCGCCTGGCTTTTATCTCCATGGATCGCTGCTGCGGCAAACCCTGCGGACACAAGGCTTGTTACCAGGCGATCGGCACCCTGCTTCGTGTTGGTAAAAACCAGTGTCTTGTGCCAACGGATATCCGCGATCAGGTGAATGAGCAGGTCTGTCTTACGCTTCTTGTCGACAGGTATCAGCCATTGTTTGACTTTAACGGCCGCAACGCGTTGCGGGCTTACGTTTACCTCGATGGGCTGATGCAGCATTTTTTGACCAAGCTTTTTCACCTCGCTTGACAACGTTGCCGAGAACATCAGGGTCTGGCGATGGCGCGGCAGCAGTTCGAGCAATTGATTCATCTCGTCAGAAAAGCCGAGGCTTCAAATCGATGACTATAGTACGCAAGACTTCGTTAACTGCGTTCATGAAAGCAT
>CAYGNA010000798.1:0-1510 GCA_964351065.1 uncultured Pseudomonadales bacterium | reverse complement strand
GTATAGCGCAATGAGTGCACCAAGGCTCTCGGGGGTGAGCTTGTCCATCAGGATGGTGTTAGATGGTCTGTCGCCCGGCATCGCCCGTTGTGGCCGAAGGCGGGGTTGAGATTCACTCTGGCTGGTGTCTCGACCCTGCATCAGTGCCTGGCTTTGTGCCAGGCAATTGGCGACCAGCCAATCGTGATGGATCTGGCGATTGTGGTGGGGCGTCAGCGGCAGGATGAAGTCCATCGATACAAAACGTGTGCCCTGGTGCAACAGCTGATGAAAGGCATGTTGACCATTTGTACCCTCGCCACCCCAGATAACAGGGCCGGTCTGGTAGTTCACAACCATCCCGCCTGTATTGACTGACTTGCCGTTACTTTCCATATCCAATTGCTGCAGGTGGGCGGGCAGCAATCTGAGCCAGTGGTCGTAGGGGAGAATTGCGTGGCTGTGCGCGTCAAAAAAGTTGTTGTACCAGATGCCCAGCAGCGCAAGCATCATGGGCATGTTTTCCGGCCATGGTGCATCTTCAAAATGTAGATCCATGGCTGCCGCGCCGTCCAGCAGTGCCCTGAATGTCTTGAATCCATGAGTGATAGCAATCGGCAAACCAATTGCGGACCACAACGAATAGCGGCCCCCGACCCATTCCCAGAGCGGTAGTATGTTTTCCTCACGCACGCCAAACTCGGCAGCGCGCTCAACGTTGGCGCTGATGGCAATCAGATGATTCGAGAGCTCACTTGGTGAGACTTTCTCAAGCAGCCACTGCCGCGCACTCTCAGCGTTGATTCTGGTTTCGAGCGTCCCAAATGTCTTGGATGCCACAATAACCACAGTGGTTTCAGCATCAAGCTGCGGCAATAGATGGTCGATGTGGTTACCATCCACGTTAGCCACGTAGTGAGCGCGGATGCCTCCCGTAAGATAAGGGGTCAGGGCTTCGGCAACCATCCGGGGGCCGAGGTAAGACCCCCCGATGCCAATGTGGATGACATCAGAAATTTTCCGGCCGGTTGCGCCCTGCCATTTGCCTCTGCGAATGTCGGTGGAAATTGTCGAAACACGCTCTAGTGCCTCGGCAACCTGCCTGGCCTCGTTTGTGAGCGATTCCGGTGCCTTGTTCTGCCGTGTTCTGAGCAGGGTGTGGAGCGCCGGCCGCCTTTCAGTGTTGTTGATCCTGTCACCTACTATCATCTGCTGCACGCGATGGGGTAGCGAGTTGGCATCAATGAGTTGAGAGAACAGGTTAAGCGTCTCATCGGTGACAAAATTTTTGGAATAATCCAGCGTCAACCCTGCGGCTTCCAGTCGATATCGATTGGTGCGGTCTGAATCTTCTTCAAACAGTTGCATCAGCGAGCGGGTTTTTATTCTTGTCTGGTGCGCAGCAAGTGCCTGCCAGAGGCTGTCGTTTGGTCCGGGCATGGTTCAGATAATCGATGGCTGAGGGTTGTAGTAATGCCGCCCGCGTTTGACAGTCAGCATGAAGCTGACAAGATCATCAAAGTCCTGATTG
>CAYGNA010000797.1:0-1511 GCA_964351065.1 uncultured Pseudomonadales bacterium | reverse complement strand
TGGTTTACCGGCGATACCGGGATACGCATGGCTTCGAGCAAGATTGAATGTTTCCTGCATCCAGTCGAGTACGTTTTTTGAGCCCAGGCTGACTTCTTCAGCGCCAATCGTTTGCAGGCTATCCGGGTAACGTAAGCCTGCACGTTCGAGAATTCCGCTATCCCAGACGCTGTGAAGATTCATGGCTTCCCCAAACCAATCAACCCGGATTTTGTTGCCACCCCAGTCTTCACCGTAGGCGACGTGCAGTGGCTGATGCAGATCACCGACAAAGTGGCCTAAAAAGCGCAGGGCCGCGGCCTTGCGTGCCCGCTCCCGGTCACTGGTTGCAGCGGCAGCAAGGTAGGTAAGGCTGCGCTGGATACCTACTGCTATGCAATCCATGGCAGCGCAGTCGCGGGCAAAATCGATCCTGCTTTCACCATGGGGCATATTGATGAAATGCTGTTCGTAAGAACCCTTATAGTCATTAAATCTGGCTTCATCGGGCCACAGGCATGCTTCCGCCAGGTTGTTCTCCCCATTACCGTCCAGATGTTCACCCAGTGCCAGCGTTTCCTTCACCCAGGTCTGGCCAGCATCTGACAGCAGGTCATAGGCAAGGCGGCAGGTCAACCGGTGACCGTCTGCGCTCCAGGCAAACACGGCTTGCGAAAACGACATGCTGACTAGCAGGAACAGGACTCTCATAGACACTTCCAACATCGTGATGTAGCCTCGTCATGCTATTTTGTTTCTGGCCCGAATGAAACTACCCATCCGCCTACGTCAACTTGGTCCAGATGATGCTGCGGATTATCTGGCTCTGCGCGAAGAAGCGGTCTTCGATCCGGGATATGGCGTTGCAGGTCAGGTGAGTCAGGCGCTTTCACCGTTGATGCTTGCCCAGGCACTCGCACCATCGTCGAATAGCCATATCCTTGGCGCTTTCCTCGATCAGGAGATGCCCGGCATAGTCGGTTTTGGGGGCAACAGCACAGGACAGGCGACACTCTTTGGGCTCTACGTGCGGAAAACATCTCGCCGCCACTCAATTGGTCGCAGATTAGTTGCGGAGGTGATTCAAAGGGCAACTGCTGCAGGCTACGAGTTGATCAAGCTAGATGTGAAGCCTGATAACACGACCGCTATCAGCTTGTACAAGTCGATGAGATTCAGGCCGTCAGGACAGGATAATGACACGCTTACGATGAGCCTTTATCTGGATTAATCTGGCAATCAGACGTTCAGGCGCGACTTGATTCTTCGTGAGACGAACCCATTGTGTCGCCATAACAAGACCCGATCCGCCAGTTGCAGCACAGGTTTGCTATGTGTTGCGAAGATGCAGGTTATGCCCAGTGCTGCGAGGTTACCCATGACTTTTATCTCAGTTGTCTGGTCCAGGTGGGCGGTTCCCTCATCGAGAAAAAGGATGCGCGGTTCGCGATACAGGGCGCGAGCAATCAAAATGCGCTGAACCTGGCCAGCAGACAGGGATGTACCCATTTCGCCAACCTGCCTTTGATGAC
>CAYGNA010000796.1:0-1513 GCA_964351065.1 uncultured Pseudomonadales bacterium | reverse complement strand
CTGCAGGTGATCAACATACCGCCGACCATCTCTGGTGTGCCTGGTGCGGCAACAGAAGATGTTGCCTACAGTTTTGTGCCCACATCAACTGGTGGCAGCACTTTTGCTGTGACCAACCTGCCCGCCTGGGCCACGTTTGATGCAGCTACTGGCGAAATTTCCGGCACTCCGGTTAATGCTGATGTTGGCAGTTTTCAAGATATCTCGATCAGTGTGAGTGACGCCAATGAAACGGTGGATCTGGCGAACCTGTCGATTGTGGTCAGCAACGTCAATGATGCGCCGGTGATCGGTGGTACGCCTGCGCTGGTGGTCGATGAAGACTCTGTCTACACCTTTGACGCGACGGCGACTGACGACGACCTGAGCGTTGACCCGGGCGAGACCCTGACCTTCAGCATTGCCAACAAGCCCAGTTGGGCCACGTTTGACACTGCAACGGGCATCCTGACAGGTACACCGGTAAACGATGATGTGGCGTTGTCGCCTTTTGCTGGCGTTGCTATCGGCGTGGCGGATGCTGCTGGCGCCACCAGTGAACTGCCGGTGTTCTCAATTGTGGTAAATAACACCAATGATGCGCCGACCATTAGCGGTACGCCATCAACGTCAGTGCAGGAAGACGCAAACTATACATTTGCACCGATAGGCAACGATGTTGACCTCGGCGATGAGCTGACCTATTCGCTGACGCTGGACCAGGCCCTGCCGGCCTGGCTGACGTTCAACACCGCAACAGGTGTACTTACCGGTGTGCCGCAGGACGCTGATGTCGGTCAACTGACAAATCTGGTGGTAACCGTGAGTGACGGTGAGGTCACGGCATCATTGCCGGCATTTGGGCTGCAGGTGATCAACATACCACCGACCATCTCTGGTGTGCCTGGTGCGGCAACGGAAGATGCGGCTTACAGTTTTGCGCCAGCGATAGCGGGTGGTCAAACGCTCGTGGTGTCCAACTTGCCGGGGTGGGCTGCATTTAACCTAATCACTGGTGAAATTACCGGCACGCCGGTCAATGCTGATGTCGGCACCTATGCAAATATTTCGATCAGTGTCAGTGACGCCAATGAAACTGTAACGTTGGATAATCTGTCAATTGAAGTTATCAACGTGAATGACGCGCCGACAATATCCGGGATACCGGCAACAGCGGTGAATGAGGATTCGCTCTATACGTTTGATGCATCCGCCGATGATGACGACCTGAGCGTAAATCCAGCGGAAGCGCTGACCTTTACGATTGTTAACAAGCCCTCCTGGGCGACGTTTGATACCACAACGGGAATTCTGACAGGCACACCGGTTAACAGTGATGTGATCGGTTCTTACGCCGGCATCGTTGTTGGGGTCACTGACGTTGCTGGAGCGGTACAGACGCTGCCAGCGTTTGAAATCAGCGTTAACAATACAAACGATGCGCCGGTGCTTGGTACGTCGCCCGCGCCGGCTACCTCGGTACTGGAAGATGCGATTTACAGCTTCCAGGCCATTGCTGAGGATGACGATTACT
>CAYGNA010000795.1:0-1523 GCA_964351065.1 uncultured Pseudomonadales bacterium | reverse complement strand
TGGTTACGCTGCAGACACTGAGCCTGAGTCGGGTATTGAATACGCGCAGTGTGAATGTTCTTGGTGGGGCAAGAAATCCAATGCGGGTGCCTGGCTGTGAGGGTGCCTCAAACTCGTACCACCAGTGTTCCTTGTCTGTTGCGTTCTTCACGAGCAGTGAGACACTCCAGGGACCAGATAGCGGACGGACCGTCGCAGAGACGTCGAGCAGCGTCAGCGCACCCTGGGCAATGGTCGGATCGCGAGGGTTTTCCTGATCACCCGTGTAAGTCGCATCGGCACGCAGCAGCAACTCCATATTCCGGGCAACCGGCTGCGCATAGCCAATGCCAACATTGCCCTGGAGCTTTGTGGCAAATCGTTTGCCGGTCAAATCCTGGAAGAATGGCGCAGTGCCAACACCCGGCGCGTCACCTGCCGCATCAAAGCAGCCCGGCGCGCCAAAACTTAGCTGGGCGACTGAACAGGCGTTACGGGTATTCTCAATATACGTCGCATCAAGAAACACCGCTGAGGCGTTAATGCCAAGACGATCCGTCAGCTGGAATCGCGTATCGACTTCAAGACCCTGGGAACGCGCCTGGCCGGCATTACCGACATCAAACTCGTTACCTGTCCAGACCGAGGTCTGCAGATTGTCAAAGTCCTGGCGGAAGAGCGCCACGTTTACGTAACCGGTTGCGAGCCTGAACTTGCCACCAATTTCGTATCCATCAACCGTTTCGTCCTCAAACGTTGGATCAGTGTTCTGCCCCGTTGTCTGGGAGTTGAATCCACCACCTTTATGCCCCTTTGTGTACTTGGCGTAGTACAGAGAGCTGTCTGTTGCATCGTAAGACACGGTGATCTCAGGCGACACATCAGTTTCACTCAGGTCACCACCCCCTTCACGCGCATTGGCAAGAATGCCATTAACATTCGCACCAAGAACGGTACGGATACCATCGATCAGATCGATATCCGCCTGGTTGTTGACCAGGTCGAGGAATCGGTCGGTACCAAACTCGCTCAGGTTGTATTTGTCGATTGCACTCTTGTCTTCCCGGTTGTAACGCAAGCCAGCCGTGACATCGAGTTTCGGCGTCAGATGCCAGGTACCCTGGAAGTAGGCTGACCGGGTATCAGATTCCTGATTCAGGTAACGCAGGTTCGAGTACCGCCAGTTTGCCGCAGGCCCACCAAAGATAATCTCATCACCCGGCGTGACGCCAAAAGGCAGTAGATAGGTTTCGATATTGATATCGGTACGTCGGTCGACATAAAACTCATTGCTGAGGAAATACAGCCCAGCAATATAGTCAAACTTGTCGCCGCTCTGGGAAATCAGGCGAAACTCCTGGCTGACCTGGTCGAAATCCAGGGAAATGGGTTCAATCAGGAATGTCGTCGGGGACCAGTCAACATCACGCTGATCTTCCGACTGATAGGACGAATAGCCTGTAATCGACTCCAAGTCCGCGAAACCAAAGTCGTACTTGATTTCCATCACCTCATTTTTTGACTGTACGTCTGCGGTTTCAAGC
>CAYGNA010000794.1:0-1529 GCA_964351065.1 uncultured Pseudomonadales bacterium | reverse complement strand
ACCCTGGCTATGGCCTGACCTGGTGGCTGAACCGTGAAGGCGGTTTCAGTTCACGTCGCGGTGCCGTGCCGAACCGTACGGATGGTGGTTTTATCTACCACGCGGGGCAGCGTTCTCTGGTCGCTGCAATGGGTGCTGGTCCGAATCGTATGTACCTGTTTCCTGACCTTGACATGATCATGATCCGACAGTTGTCTCAGGACGATACAGAAGACCGGCTGCGCATGGAGGTACAGGAAAAACCACAAGGGCCAGGCATCCTGAACTTTTCTGACAATCAACTGATCACAGTATTGTTGCAGTCATGATCCACCACTAAATGGTGCTGTTGGTTTTCTGTCATGATGCTGTGATCCTGGATGTCGGCGAAGGTTTTTGGAATACCCTCGTTTTCCCGGCCTGTCAGGATGGGCCTGTCAGGTTTTCCCACAATACCAATGGGTGGTCACCATATAGCTTGCCTTGCTCACCGTTAAAAAAGGTAGGTAGTCGATTGTTGGTTGTATCAGTCTTTTGATTTGCGTGGCGGGCGCATGGGAACACGCTCCAGGTCGGGATTTTTGCCTGCAAGAATATTGCTGAGGCGGTCCTCAACATAAGGCTTGAGTTGCGGGTGAGTCAGTATATACAGCTGTTCCTGCCGGATGGCGTCGAACACAACAGCGGCACACTCTGCCCGGGTCATGCCGTTACGGAATGAGTCGCGCAGGCCCTGCACGCGTTTTTGTTGTTCGGGTGTTGGTGCTGTCCCCGGTGCTGCTTCGTTGCGCAAATGTGCTGGCCGGTTCCGCCATGAGTCAATGATGTTGGTATCAACAGCACCTGGACACAGGACTGATACGCCAATTTTTGCGTCTGCAAACTGCAGATCCTGCCACAGGACTTCAGACAGGTTCACCACGCCGTGCTTTGACACCTGATAAGGTGCGTGGCCGGGCCTTGCCCATAAGCCTTCAATCGACGCGGTGTTAACTATATGGCACTCGGTTTGCTGGGCAAGCATGATCGGCACAAACTTGTGTAAGGCGTAGATCACACCCCACAGGTTCACACCGAGCGTCCATTCCCAGTCCTTGATTGAGCATTCCCAGATAGCACCGCCTGCACCAACCCCCGCGTTGTTAAACAGTAGATGCACACCACCGAAGTGACGGACTGTCTCGTCTGCCAACGCCTCGATTTCACTCTGCCGGGCGACGTCCGTCGGCAGGGCGAGAACGTCGCCACCTCGCTCAATGAGGGATGTTCTCGCGGCTTCCAGGGCATCCGCTTCGATATCAGCGATAACCACTTTCATGCCTTCGTCCACACACCGTTCGGCGAGGCCAAGACCAATACCGCTGGCAGCGCCGGTGACCACGGCCACCTTACCCGTAAAATCTTGCATGCTAGTTCCTAAGACCATTCAGGAAGATATCAGAATGGTTGTCCGCAACTTCAGTGGGTGACGCCCGCCCGTCAGCGGAAAACCAGATCGGGAACCAGTTGATGAGTCCGGCCCTGACTTTCTCAGCAATAAACGGATCTAC
>CAYGNA010000793.1:0-1533 GCA_964351065.1 uncultured Pseudomonadales bacterium | reverse complement strand
CGCCCCCTCCCCCGCGCCGTCCCTTCCACACCCCATGACCCTGAAGGCGCACTCCCTCTCCTCTCCTGGAACCTTGGGGTGCAGGCCCGGGTTCGCATGCAGACGCTTATCGTTCGAGTTGAGCTGATCAAACACTCGCAGATAACCCACACGGTCAAAAAGTTCATCCTCTAACTGCATCAAAAAAAGCAGCGGACAATTGATCTTGTCTGCCGCAGACAAAATTTCGTCGCCGTGAGGAAATTGATCCGCAACCCCAAGTAGACCCAATGTGGCAACCTTAACGTCTTGCCGCGATGCAACAAAGGGGATTCCGAAAATCGACCCCATAGACAAGCCAAAATAGGCGAGAGAGCATTCGCCTAACAGGTCCCGTGCGATAGCAACAGAATCATTCCAATCCTCCACCATATTGGTAACAGAGGCCTCGCTTTGAAAGTGAGGAAAAAAAGCCATCCGACCACCATCACCGACTTTACGCCGCCCATGCACGGGTCCGTCTATGGATAAACACGGGTAACCAGCCGCCACAAAACGACCAGCGAGATCACTGATCGGTGCTTGATAACGATCACCAGAGGCGCCGTGTCCAAAGCAAATCAACGTTGAGCCAGGCATCACGGGTAGCCAAAATGCGCCGGTCACCTGACGAGCGCCATGGAGAACAAATTCTCTCGTCGCATGACCTGCACTGTCAGTTGAATCTGACCAGTCTATTTGCATCGTTTCCCCCTTAATCAACTAAGTTATTTCTATAAGATTCAATGATGGATCAAGCCCTGCATGTACGCTGCTTATGATAATGAATTCGGCTCCAGCAACCTACTGCACACAAGGCCACGCTTTGGTTTAATAACTGCTCAAACAACCAAAAAAGCGGAATACCTATGAAAGACCTGTTTTCAATCGAGGGAAAAGTTGCTCTGGTGACCGGCGGGTCACGTGGCATTGGTGAAATGATCGCCGCCGGTTTCCTTGCAAACGGCGCGAAGGTCTATATTAGTTCGAGAAAGGCAGATGTTTGCGATGCCACAGCGGAACGCCTTGCCAAGGAGTATGGTGGCGAATGCATATCAATACCGGCAAACCTCTCTGAGGTAGGAGCAATCGAGGCATTCGCACAGGACCTGGCAAGCCGTGAACCGAAACTGGATATTTTGGTCAATAATGCTGGCGTCAGTTGGGGTGCAACCCTTGAGGAATTCCCAGAAATTGGCTGGGATAAAGTCATGGACACCAACGTTAAAGGCGTGTTTTTCCTGACACAGAAGTTACTTCCCCAGCTTAAAGCCGCGGGTAGTGCTGAAGACCCTGCACGTGTTATCAATATTGGTTCAGTGGATGGACTTAAGACACCGGCATTCGAAACTTTTTCTTATGGTCCCTCGAAAGCGGCTGTCCATCACCTCACCCGGGTCATGGCTGCGCACCTAACGAAACACCATATTATCTGCAACGCGATTGCACCAGGGCCTTTTCCAACCTGGATGTTGAGTACGGGCGTTGGTGGCGGTGGCGATACCGATATTGATT
>CAYGNA010000792.1:0-1534 GCA_964351065.1 uncultured Pseudomonadales bacterium | reverse complement strand
GATGGTTACCTGCTGAAAGAAGAGCCGCGGGAGGCATTGATTGAAATGCTGCGTGGCATTTACGAGGGTAAGCCGCCGCTGTCTGCGTCAATAGCCCGCAAGTTGCTGACCCACTTCCGGCCCGAGGACGAAGACGATACGCCGCTGCGGCCCCGTGAGACCCAGGTGCTGCAGCTTCTCGCAAAGGGGTTTACGGTTCGGCGAGTCGCAGAGATGCTGGACATAACACCCAATACCGCGTCGGGTTACGTCAAGGAGATTTACCGCAAGTTGAAAGTCAATTCGCGTGCTGAAGCGACCATCGAGGCATCCCGCCGCGGTCTTGTCTAGCCACTGGGGCTACTGTCGCGGTCCGTGGCCGGGCCTATCTTTTCTGTTAAAGTGCGCTTTATACCACCACCCTGAGTAGAACCCATGACACGTGTTTTTGCTAACTTCGTGAAGCCGCTGCTGCTGACGGCGCTTGTGACTTTCAGCATGAGCAGTCTCGCTCTGCCCGGTACAAAAGCCGAGAATTTTGTCCTGCTTGATCAGCACGGTAAGGCAAATGAGCTTTATTACAATCGCGATGCTGACGCCGTTGTAATTATTGCGCAGGCCAATAGCTGTCCTGCCGGCAAACAGGTACTGGACGCGCTGCGGGCCAATTCTGCCGGGTTTGCGGGTAAAGATGTCCGCACCTTTATGGTAAATGCAACAGACCCCCGGGCCGCTATCGCAAAGCAGGCATCAGCATGGCAGACGGATGTGCCGATCCTGCACGATAGTGCGCGCATTATTACCCCATCGCTTGGCTTCGGGCAGGCGGGAGAGGCGTTGGTTATTGATCCGCGTAACTGGTCGATTGTGTACCGTGGGCCTGTGAGTGATGCAGCCTTCGCAACGGCCGTGACCGCGGTAGCAGCAGAGCAGGGAAGTGCCTATCAGCAGGTACCGGTTGCTGGCTGTGAACTGGCTTACGGCGCACCCACCAGCGTTGCCAGCTATGCTGACGAGATTGTGCCTTTGCTGCAAAAGAACTGCATGGCCTGTCATGTTGAGGGTGGCATTGGTCCCTGGGCTATGAGCGAATACAACATGATCCTGGGTTTTGCGCCAATGATGCGCGAGGTCATTCGCGTGAAGCGCATGCCGCCGTGGCATGCGGACCCCGCTATTGGCGAGTGGCAGCACAGCGCGGCCATGTCGGATGAGGATACCCGCACGCTGATTAACTGGATTGAAGCCGGCGCACCGCGGGGTGAAGGTGAAGACCCGCTGCTCGCGGCAAAGGTTGAGGCTCCGGTCTGGCCGCTTGGCGAACCGGACCTGATCCTGGAAGTGCCGGCATTTGATATTCCTGCAACGGGCATTGTTGATTACCAGTTCCCGGTTGTTGCCAATCCGCTGGACCACGATGTATGGGTGCGGGCGGCTACCGTGATACCTGGCAATACCAAGGTTGTGCATCACGTGCTGATGGGGTCCGCGGACCAGCCACCTGCTGAAAAAGACCGGGAAAGCGTGTTTGAAAAGTACATCATGGGTTATGCGC
>CAYGNA010000791.1:0-1543 GCA_964351065.1 uncultured Pseudomonadales bacterium | reverse complement strand
CACCAACGAGGAAGCAGGACAAACCCTCGCGACAGAACTCGGTGGGATCACGTTTGCCGCGCTTGATGTTGGCGAACCATCGAATTGCAACGCCATGATTGAACAGGCGGTTGCCCTGTTCGGGCGCCTGGATGTTGTCGTTAACAATGCCTTCTGGGTGCGCGCCAACCGTATTCACAAGCTGAGTGACGAGGGTTGGCAACGCACTATCCGTGTCACGCAGGATGCCGTCTTTTACGGCACCAGGGCAGCCTTTGGCGTCATGCTTCAAAACGGATCAGGTTCGATCATCAACACTGCATCGATCTCCGGACTCGGCGGCGATGATGGCATGTCAGCCTACAACGCGGCCAAGGCAGCCGTTGTGAACTTCACCCGGACTGCCGCGCTGGAAGGTGCACGCCATGGTGTGCGGGTTAACTGCGTCTGCCCGGGGCTGATCGAAACGCCCGCCGTTGAGCGCGCTTACCTGCGCGACCCGGATGTGCGCAGCCGTATCAGTCAGCGGGTACCACTCGGCCGGCTCGGCAAACCCAAAGACATTGCTAACGTTGTCTGTTTTCTTGCCAGCCCCGAGGCTGACTATGTTACGGGTGCGGCGTATGTGGTCGACGGTGGTCAGTCAATCAGGTCGGGTGTGCCGGACCTGGAACTCTGAACTCTGCGATCGCACCTGTGAGTCATCCAAACAAGTGGGAATTGGGTCAGGAGGAAAAGCAAATCGGTAATGATTACCGCTGCTGCTAAACTGCAGGTTCATCGGCTAGGTGTGATCTCTCAATAGGTTGTCCATGTGAGGCAACCGAGCAATTCTATCGGCGACCAAGCAGAAGAATTGAACGGAGGCACTCACATGAACGTCCATAAGAATGCACCTCTTACCCCCGAAGGTCGACTGCGAATGGTGCGGCGCGTCCTTCAAGATCGCGCGCCGCACGCCCAGGTGGCGCGGGAGTTCAGTACCACCAGCCGTACGGTAACCAAGTGGATTAGGCGTTACCTCGAGGCAGGCGAAGCCGGACTTCGGGATCGCAGCTCGCGACCGCTCCGCGGCCATCCGCGAGCGTTGTCGGACAAGACAGTCCGCCAGATCGGCCTATTGCGCCGGCACCGATGGACCATTGACCGCATCGCCCAGCGCGTGAACGCCTCACCGGCAACCGTGGCCCGGTATCTCAAACGGATGGGCCTGAACCGACTCAGCGCATTGGAACCGGCACCCGTCGTCGTGCGCTACGAGCGTGACGAACCCGGCAGCCTGGTGCACATGGATACCAAGAAACTCGGCCGGTTCTTCCGTCCTGGACACCGGGTGACCGGCAATCCGCAGATCTACTCCGATGGTGCGGGATGGGAGTTCGCCCATGTGCTGATCGACGATGCCAGCCGAGTCGGTTACGTCGAGGTGCTTCCCGATGAACGCAAAAGCACCGTCATCGGCTTCTTCACGCGGGCGCGGGCGTACCTCAAGAGCCTCGGTGTCGAGATCCAGCAGTTGATGACCGACAACGGTTCCGCGTATCGATCGAAGCTCCTCGCAAAC
>CAYGNA010000790.1:0-1545 GCA_964351065.1 uncultured Pseudomonadales bacterium | reverse complement strand
TCTCCGTACAGGGTGCCGCCAAGAGTCACGTTGATCAACTGGTAACCCCGACAGATACCCAGCAGTGGCAGGTGCGATTTCACTGCAAAGCGAATGTGTTCCTGCTCCAGTTCATCTCTTGCCTGGTCGTATTCGGCAGCCGGGTCGGCCTCATCCCCGTACAGGGCAGGGTCGATGTCGTCACCACCACTGACAACAATGGCATCGAGCTGTTCCATAGGATAGTGGTGCCGTGTGCTGATACGTACAGGTTGCCCTCCGGCAAGCAGTATCGAAAAGCGAATGCACAACCAGGACGGCGAATACCTTTTGGCATTACCCGTAACGCCAACCACGGGTCTGGTAGATGCTCCCCCGGTGCCGGTCTCGAGTGTCGCACTCACTGTTGGTTGTCCTGTTCCGGAGAAGATGCTGAAGGCAGTTTTGAGTTGTGGCTAATGATCCGCACGGCGCGATGAATCGCGATAGCGTTTTTGTTGTCAGGCATAAGAGAAAGTATATATGGCTGAATGTAAAAACATAGGCATAAGATCAGCAGTCACCTGACCTTGCGTAAAGGTTGCGAGAATTTCAGTTCGTGTCAATGTATTATGGTTGCTTTACGTCTCTGGATAGGTGCGGCCCGCATCAATCCAATCTTGGTACTAGTCCGCTATAACCAATGACGCGTATAAGCCAGGTTTGGGCCAAAAATTTGGCTCAACAAAACACATAAGGGGCTAAACTCAATGGATCTGGTAGCCGTTTTACCTGGCCATCTCCACTGCCTGTCTCTGCACCGCGTGTCTCTGCACAGTCTGTCTCTGCACACTCTGATTGCTGTGCTGGCGTTATTCAATTCTGTCACTGTGTTGGCTGGTGAATGGCAATTTGTTGTTCAGGGACGTGACAACAGTGTCATTGAGAACGTGATCATTGCTGGTGGTGTACCGGGTACCACTAAGCCCATCGTCAGAAAGATGGACCAGGTGAACAAGCAGTTTGTGCCCTACGTGCTGCCAATTCACGAGGGAGACCAGGTTGGATTCCCCAACAGTGACCAGATTCGACACCACGTTTATTCCTTCTCTCCAGCAAAGCCGTTTGAGATCAAGTTGTACTCAGGCGAACCAACCGCACCCATAGAGTTTGAAAAGCCCGGCGCGATCGTGCTGGGCTGCAATATTCACGACAACATGCTTGGCTATATATTTGTGACCGACCGTCCTGTTTATACGATGACAAATGCAGATGGGAACGCAACGCTTGCAGCCGCCAGTGACAGTATGAGCATCGACGTTTGGCATCCTGCCCGGTCGCTGGCTTCCCAGGCAATGCTCACATTCGATATTTCGACGCTGGAAAAACGCGGGGACAGATTTCTCATCAATCTTCCAATTGACCAGCAGCCTGAAAACCCACAGGCGGTGCTGCCAACCCAGCGCGATCGGTTCAGGCAGTTCATCAAGGAATAATGCAATATCTTCGTAACCAGGTTCTAGCGCTGGTTGTCGGGCTGGTTTTTGCCACGGCGACGATCATTCTTGTCACCTCCTGGTTCAATAC
>CAYGNA010000789.1:0-1546 GCA_964351065.1 uncultured Pseudomonadales bacterium | reverse complement strand
GAACAACCCACCGAAAAGCGGCGCCAGGACTCCCGTGAGAAAGGTGAGGTTGCCCGTTCGCGCGAACTCGGTACGGTTGTCTCAATCCTGCTGGCTGCGGGCGGATGTTATGTGTTTGGTAACAACATTCTGACTGCGCTGCAGGAGGGTATGGCGCGTGGGCTCAGCCTTGACCCGAAATTGCTCACGCAGGAGCAGGGGATCGTCGTGGCGATGACAGATGCAGTCATGGATGCGCTGATGGCCATCATGCCCCTGCTGGCAACAACGGTGGTTGCGGCACTGATTGGCCCGGCGTTGATGGGCGGGCTTGTTTTCAGTGGCGAAGCGCTGATCCCCAAGCCTGAAAAACTCGACCCAATAAAGGGCCTGGGGCGAATATTCTCCAGCAATGGCCTGATGGAGTTACTTAAGGCGTTGGCCAAGTTTCTGCTGGTGGCATTTGCGGCTTACCTGTTTTTCTCAGCGGTGATCATGGACATTCTGGGGCTTGGTCTTGAGGCACCCGTCAACGCCATGAAACACGGTGCGATGCTAATGCTCTGGTGTTTTGCCCTGCTTGGTGTGGCGCTGGTATTGGTGGCCCTGGTTGATGTCCCATTTCAGCTCTGGCAGCACACAGAAAAACTGAAGATGACGCGGCAGGAAGTCAGGGATGAGATGAAAGAGACTGAAGGGCGACCCGAGGTCAAGAGTCGCATTCGTGCCCTGCAGCAGGAAGCGTCGCAGCGCCGCATGATGGAAGACGTGAAGCACGCTGATGTCCTGGTTCGAAACCCGACCCACTTTGCGGTCGCGCTCAAATACAACGACAGCATGGCTGCACCAACTGTTGTTGCCAAAGGTCGTGACCTGCTTGCCCTGCGGCTTATTGAAGTTGCCGAGGAACACAATGTCGCCGTGCTGTCAGCGCCGCCCCTGGCGCGGGCCCTTTATGCCAATACCGAAGTTGGTCAGGAGATTCCGGCGCGCCTCTACGTGGCAGTGGCACAGGTGCTCGCCTGGGTGCATCAACTCCGACGCTACCCTGTGGATTTTGACGAAGCGCCGTTACCACCAACGGACATCACGGTACCACCTGACCTTCTGGATGAACTCAAATGACCACGCAAACGCTTGGCCTCGGCCGACTCGCGGCGCTACCCCTGTATGGCATAGGCACACCCGTTCTGCTGCTGGTAATGCTGGGTCTCATGATTCTGCCGCTGCCAGGATTTGCGCTGGACATATTTTTTACCTTCAATATCGCCCTTGCCCTGCTGGTACTGCTGGCGAGCGTCTACACATTACGCCCGCTCGAATTTGCTGTTTTCCCAACGGTGCTGCTCATCGCAACCCTGCTTCGACTCGCCCTCAATGTGGCATCAACACGGGTGGTTCTCCTGCGAGGCCACGAGGGTACAGATGCAGCGGGTGATGTCATTGAGGCGTTCGGCGATTTTGTGATTGGCGGTAATTATGCTGTTGGCCTTGTGGTGTTTGTGATCCTGGTAATTATCAACTTTGTTGTGGTGACCAAAGGCGCGGGCCGAGTCTCTGAAGTAAC
>CAYGNA010000788.1:0-1549 GCA_964351065.1 uncultured Pseudomonadales bacterium | reverse complement strand
GTCGTCGTGTATGGAAAGATGCCCATCGTATTCCTGGGTACCAAGCATCTGGCGCGGACGGCGTAGCTCGCCGCAGATAATGCGCTTTGTACTAAAAATTTTGCTCATCCAGGATTTCCTTCCGCTCGTTTCAGTTCAATTTTTCAGCTTCGGCTCTACAATGCCCAATGCAATCATCGTCTCGCCTGTCGTGCGCAGCGTATCGTCAATTGCATGTGTCTGCAGCCCAAGTTCGCGACGCACCCTGTCGCAATGAGCCCGGGGGGCATCATAGGGTTGCCCGTGTTTTTCAATCATCGCGTTGTACTCCGGCGGCGGACCACCGACATCAATGTGCGGGAACAGACGCTGCAGGTGTTCCTGCAGTTGTTTCGCGGTTAGCTCACCCGACTCATCGGTGGCGCTTAGCTGGTAGCGAGAGCCGTTCGTGCAAACGTCACTTTCAACAATCAGCGCTTGTGCTTCAGCAACATCCCTGACGTCGACACAATTCCAGAGGTGTTGCCAACCGCGGCCGACGGGTTTGCCGGCCAGCATCCTGCCCAGGAACCACTGCCAGGAATAGACCAGTTCGTGTACAGGTGAAAGGAGGGGGCCCAGTACCACAATCGGGCAGACTGAGACGGCATCAAACACGCCACTCGCCTCCCCTGCCCGATTCACCATGTGCTCACATTCGACCTTGGCCATGGCGTAACCAACTTCACCCTTTTCATCGAGGTTGTCGGTATTCCAGTTGGGATCCTTGTCTCGATTGTCTGATGCCCAGTCTTCTTCCGTATAGCAATACCCCGCTGGCGCCGGGTGACTGATCGCTGCAAATGAACTGGTGTAAACGAGGCGCCTGACAGTGCTGGCACGTTCCACAGAACCAAGAATATTGTTGGTGCCGTTTACTGCGCCGTCATATACCTGTTGGGGCTTGTTGGCACCGCCGTACCCCATGGCCGTGCCCACGTGCAGCACTGCACTGCATTCCCGAAAGGCGTCGTCATAGCTGCCGTCCTGTAACAGATTAGCCTGGTACAGCGCCAGCTTACCCGGGAACTGATCGTTCATGGCAAGCAGAAACCCGGTCTTGTCAGTATTCGATAAGTCGGTCACGCAGGCGTGTACGTCGTAGCCTCGCTTCATCAGCGCCATGACCGTATGCGACCCGATAAAACCGGATGCACCGGTGACTGCGACAGGACCATCGGTTGGTTTAACTGCTGGCATGTTCTTTCCTTCTATTGTTTTGACGATGTTGGTGAACAGCGTAGGCGGCCATTTACGCCTGTGCTTTTGCTTTTGCTTTTGCTTCCGCCACTACAGCCTGCATACCTTCCCATTCGTCCCAGATATTCATCATCGCGTTTTTGGAGCGCTCCCAGGGATTATTACCTGCCTCGTAGTCGAGCCACTCACCCAGCCAGCCGCGATCGGGATGATCTGAAATGCCAGTAAGGACCTTGTTTGGCTGCCGGCTTTTATTACGGATTCGAAAGATCATGTTCTTGCGAGATTCGGTACCGTTTTCATTGCGCGACCCAGAATGTCGAATATAGTA
>CAYGNA010000787.1:711-1562 GCA_964351065.1 uncultured Pseudomonadales bacterium | reverse complement strand
ATACATGGCCTTCGGTGAAGGCGAGCTGGTACTTTTTTCGGTACGCGCGACCGATCTTGAAACCCGTCAGGGCCTCTTCGTTGCCTACGAACTTGATGCAACGTCAGGACGGCTGATTGAGATCGACCGTGTGCCGACGGGTGGTGCCGCCGCTTGTCACATCGCGTTTGGCCGTGAGTCCGGCATCGTCGCGGCTGCAAATTACCTTGGCGGCAGTACGAGCGCTACACGGTTTGGTGGGTATGGTCGATTTGGCGATGGGTTACAGACTATCCAGCATCGTGGAGCCTCGGTACATCCACAGCGCCAGACCGGTCCTCACCCTCACTCAGTTACATTCGACCCAGCCGGACGACGGGCGATTGTCTGTGATCTTGGTACGGATCAGCTGCTGCAGTACGACCTCAGCGATCAACCTGCCGCCCCTTTGTGCGCACCGCCCTCAGTCTATGCCTGCGCCAACGGTTCCGGACCCCGGCATCTGGTTTTCCATCCTGCAGGAAACCGTGTTTACGTCGTCAATGAACTCAATTCAACGGTTACGGGCATCCACTATCAGCCCGAGGAGGGCCTCATGAACGCCTTCGGCACCTGGTCCACCCTGCCCCCATCCTCTCAAGGAATGAACCTGCCTGCTGCCATTCGGCTGAGTCAATCAGGCGACAGGCTCTATGTGTCAAATCGCGGACATGACTCAATTGCCTCATTTGCCGTGAATCCTGACACGGGTGAACTTCAACCGGGTCATTACAGCGCCAGCGGCGGGAAAGTTCCCCGGGATTTTGCAGTGACGCCGGACAGTCGGGCAATGGTCATTGCAAACCAGGAGTCGGGATCGGTAGTAGCGCTGG
>CAYGNA010000787.1:0-701 GCA_964351065.1 uncultured Pseudomonadales bacterium | reverse complement strand
TAGCGCGGGCAATTGATACGGTCACGGGAATTCCGGGGGAGAGTGTCGACCGTATTGATGTACCCGGTGCGGTTGCGGTTCTGTTTGCCTCGAAGGCGTTTGGCCTCGCCGGATAGCGAGCGGCGTGATGCCCTTCCGACCTGCCACTGACCGGTAACCTCCTATCCGGAATTGTCAGTGACTAAACGTTGCCTGCCAGCGATCTTGCGGATGATCTCCCGGTGCTGCGCAGCGGTAAGGCTGTAGAATTGATAGCAAAGCAAGGACAGTACCGCAAAACTTGCCATCACTGGACCCGCCACAATACCCAGTCGGGTCAGCGTCGCATCATCCAGTTGGCCTGGAACCGTGTTGAATGGCAAGCGGATGTAAGCGTCCAGAAGGATACCTGCGAACAGGTGACCAAAAGAATAGGACGCTTTGGCAAAGAAGGCGCGAGCGGAATAGTAGAGCCCCTCCTGGCGGAGTCCTGTTACCAGTTCGTTCTCGTCAATGATGTCGCCGATCATGCCCAAAATGGCCACGCCCGAAACACCGACCGTGAAAATGAACGCGCCGGCGTTGGCGAGAAGCGCGGGCAGCAGCAACGGGTCGCCATTGTCTGGCATCAGACCAAAGAGTCTCAGTGTAACCGGCAGTTGGGCAAAGACCGTCATTGCACCCAGCGCACCAAGGACAACAGGTTTTCGATCGAACCGACG
>CAYGNA010000786.1:0-1564 GCA_964351065.1 uncultured Pseudomonadales bacterium | reverse complement strand
ATGCGGTTCTGCATCCAGGTAAATTTGCCGCAGCAGTTTGTCCTGCGCCAGGTCGAGCGCAAAAGGATCACTCGCCGCGATAGGGTTGCCTGTACTTCTCTCGTAGAAAGCGGAGACACCGCGTTCCTCGGCATTCTCCCGGCCATAAAACATGAGGTCACCCTGCGCATAAACCTCGCGCGGATAGCTGTCGAGCCACCAGTTCACCAGGTCAAAGTGATGTGTGGCCTTGTGGACAAGCAGACCGCCACTGTTGCGCTTGTCCCTGTGCCAACGTCGGAAATAATCAGCCCCATGCCTCGTATCCAGCAACCATTCAAAGTGCACCGACTTGATGTTGCCAACAACTTTCTGCTGGAGCAGCGCCTTAACCTGACTGTTCCTTGGCGCATAACGATAGTTAAACGTCACCCGGAGGCGCTGACCGGTACGCTTTACTGCATCCACAATTGCCTGGCACTTGTCCGCATCGGTAGTCATCGGCTTTTCAGTGATAACGTCACAACCCATTTCCATCGCCTTGATGATGTACCGGTGATGAGTACGGTCGATTGACGTCACAATCACGACATCCGGATGCGTTGTCTCTATCATCGTCGAAAAATCATTGGCGCCAAAAACCGGGACATCCGCACCACCCAGTTTCACCTGGTAACGTCTGGCCAGTTCCACGCGATGTGGATTGATGTCGCAGAGACCAACAGTACTGGCGAGGTTGTTGAAGTCCCGATTGATCGCTCGCAGGTACATCGCGTAACGACCACCCGTGCCGACAAACGCGTATCTTGTGATATCCGGCATGATTATCGTCTCCCTCATCTTTATGGGATTCTTACCAGTCGCTATAACTTTTTCGAGGATAAGCAGCTGTAAAAAAATTGGGCCATTACACGCAAGCGCGTAATGGCCCTTCTTTTTACGCGCGGCTGTTACGCTCGCGCGGTCTCCCTCTACACTCTTTTCGCAGGTCTCGCAGGACCTTTCAACCAGCCGCTACTTACCAGGTGCTAACTACCAGGTGCCAAGTTTCTGCCGCCTTGCCACCTAGTCCGGCAGAGCCAGTACACGTTTGGCGATGATGTTCATCTGGACCTCATTGGTCCCACCATAAATGGTAATCGCCCGACTGCTCAACCAGCCTCGTGTGGACTCCAGTTCTGTTTCGGTGAAACTTTCACCTTCCCAACCGTACCCTTGTGAGCCCATCAAGGCAACCCGCATATCAGCAGTATCTCGTGCCAGGGACGAACCGTAAAGTTTAAAAATCGACGTTGCCTCACCCACTGTCTGACCAGATGTGTTCTCTTCCCTCGCCCGCTTCTGGGTGATCTGGAAGCTGCGCTGGTTCATTGCAAACTGAACCACTGTATCACGGGTTGCAGTGTCCGCTATCCTGCCATGCGCGTCAGTACCAATGTACTGTTTTGCGGTCTCAGCCAACACGCTGCGCGGTGCCTGACGCCGCGGGCCGCCCTCACCCAGGCCACCCTGCCCCGAACGCTCGTGCTGCAGCAGGCGCTTGCCAACCGTCCAGCCCCGGTTCAATTGGCCAACAAGATCATTC
>CAYGNA010000785.1:0-1569 GCA_964351065.1 uncultured Pseudomonadales bacterium | reverse complement strand
TTGAGTTTCGGCGGCGGTGAAAACTACACACCCTTTTTCCCAAATGACTTAAAGGGCTTTGTCCGCAAATACATGCTGGAGGTGTATCCGAGCCTCGATGACGTCAAAATTGACTATGCGTGGGGCGGAACCCTTGCGGTCACCATGCGGCGGATGCCTCACTTCGGTCGCAAAGGCACCAATATCTACTGGGCCCAGGGATATTCGGGTCATGGGATTGCCATGGCCAATATGGGTGGCAAATTGGTTGCTGAGGCCATCGCCGGGCAAGCAGAACGATTTGATCTCTTTGCTAACTTAAAGCATTTTCCCTTCCCTGGAGGCAGACTACTTCGTTGGCCTGGCCTCGTCGCTGGGATGCTTTATTATTCCCTGCTCGACAGGTTCTAGACAGACTCAACACGAGAAACGAGACGAGAAACAAGATGAAGATAGGCATCCTCAAAGCAGACTCTGTACGCCCTGAGTTCCAGAGTAGGTTCGGCGACTATCCCGACATGTTCATTAAACTTCTGACCGAAGCCGCAAAAATGCCCGTCAGTTTTGAAACCTACGATGTTGAAGCTGGGCAATACCCTGCACACATTGACGACTGTGACGGTTATCTGATCACTGGTAGCAGACGCAGTGTGTATGAAGATGAGCCCTGGATCGTGGAACTGGGAAAATATGTGGTTCGCCTTCATGAGGCTCGCGCCCCACTGATCGGTATCTGTTTTGGCCACCAGATGATTGCCCTCGTCCTCGGTGGAAACACTGAAGCGGCGGAGGCAGGCTGGGGCGTTGGCGTGCACAAGAGCCGGGTTTTGAGGCAGGAACCATTCATGGACCCGCCCCAGGAAGAACTACAGTTGATCGTCAGTCACAAAGACCAGGTCAATCACCTGCCAGATGGAGCGGAACTGCTCGCAACCAGCGAGTTTTGCCCGAACAGTATGTTCCGTATCGGCAATCACATTCTCGCCTTTCAGGGTCACCCCGAGTTTGTGAAAGGCTATTCGGAAGCGCTCATCAATATGCGACATGAGATACTGGGAGAGGCCGTGGCCTCGAAGGGACTGACCAGCCTGGAAGAATCGACCAATAGCTCAATTATGGCGCGCTGGATACTCAACTTTCTTAAGCTATCAACATCAGCAGCTGCTTGAGCGGAGCGTGGGTTCAAATAGTTGCACGGCGCTTATTCGCCAACAACCCTATAAAATCGTGAGCGATTGTAGCGGCCGCAATCGCTGTGATTTCCGCATGGTCATAGGCAGGTGCCACCTCAACCACGTCTCCCCCGCACCAATTTAGACTGCCGAGACCCCTCAAAATGCCTAGCGCCTGAGCACTGCTTAAGCCACCTGCGACCGGCGTTCCTGTTCCCGGCGCATAGGCTGGATCCAGACAATCTATATCAAACGTCAGGTAGGCAGCCTTACTACCGACCGTTTGAAGAATCTTTTCTGTGACCGCTGCTATGCCGTCCTGATGTACCGTCATAGCATCCAGCACTGTAAAACCATGATCCTGTTCACTGAACGACCGAATCCCAATCTGCACCGAGTGTTCAACATCAATCAGACC
>CAYGNA010000784.1:0-1569 GCA_964351065.1 uncultured Pseudomonadales bacterium | reverse complement strand
GCGTTGAGGTGTCAAACCAGCCGGCCGTTTCTTTGCCCGCACCAACAACTTTGCCACAGTCGTTGATGAGACCATTAGCGCGCCAGGTGCGCGCTCCCTGGAAGGCAATTTCCCGCACGTTGATGTCGGGCGTGTCATCCGGGCAGAACACATAACTCTCGATGCCAGCCCGTGAGCAATAGGCGGCCAGCGCTGCACCCGCATTGCCGTTGGTGGGCATCGCCATGCGCTTGATGCCTAACTCTTTTGCCATGCTCACCGCCATGGCAAGACCGCGTGCTTTAAAAGAACCGGTTGGCAGGCGCCCCTCATCCTTGATGAGGACATTCTTCATGCCCAGCGAATCCTGTAGATGAAAAGAAGGTAGCAGGGGCGTTAACACTTCCCCCAGCCTGACAATGTTTTCAGCGCGCCGAACCGGTAGCAGTTCCCGATAGCGCCAGAACTCAGCCGGGCGCCCCTGCAAACTGTCTTTGGAGAACTGGTTTTTAACAGCATCCAGATCATAGCGAACGAGCAGCGGCTTGCCAGCTTCCGACAGGTTATAGACCCGATCAGGAGTGTAGTGTTTACCCGTTTCACTACATTCCAGGTGGGTCACAAATGTGGATGCTTCAAACATCTTCGTCTCCCGTATCATGTTGGCTGGATTGCCTGGATGCCTTCCACTGCTGGATTCGGGCTGAAATTTCTGCCGGCTCAATACCATTTCTGGCAAGCCTGAATCCGGCAAGGTAGCCGGCATACGCCACAAAGAACCAGAGTATGACGGGCGCATCACCCTCGTTTCGTGGCCACCAGGTGAACCAGAGGAACGCACTGATAAAGTTGGTTATCTGGTTGATGAACACACTGACAATAAAGCTGATGACGCCGTCTTCAAACAGCGCCGCAACGCCAGCAAAGTTCCACAGGAAAGACAGAAAGTCTGTGGTTTCGATGACCACAAACGTCCAGAGTGCTGCTACACCGTAAAAGCCACCACCAAACTTCATCCAGCGGGTATTGATCAGGTCACTCTTGTCTTCCTTGACAGATTTTTTGAGGGCCTTCAGCTCATTTCTCAGCGCCTTCTCATCAGAATCCCGGTGGATTCGGCCACTTTCGTAGAGCCGATGGAATAGCAGCCAGGTCAGGCAACCGACTGGCAGCCCGACTAAAACAAGGGTTTGCAGTATTTCGAAGATGTACATGGGGAAACAATTTACCAGACTTGCAGGATGCTCGCTGGTGTATCCTTTACCTACCCATTAAAGAGGAACCCGGCATGGCAGATTTCCCACTTCCCAACTTTTCTATTGACCTCACCGGTGAGGTTGCATTTGTCACTGGCACCACATCAGGCCTGGGCGAACGGTTTGCCCGTGTGCTTGCTGCCTGCGGTGCGAGTGTTGCCTTAACAGGGCGCCGTACCGAGCGGCTGGATAAACTGGCGGGCGAGATACGTGCAGCGGGTGGTACCTGCGAGCCCATTACCCTGGACATGACCAGTCGGGAGAGCATACGTAGCGCTTTTGCAACCGCAGAAGAAAAGCTGGACCTGGTGACGATCCTGGTGAACAACGCCGG
>CAYGNA010000783.1:0-1571 GCA_964351065.1 uncultured Pseudomonadales bacterium | reverse complement strand
TGCGAGGGCCGCGCGAGATGGCAGCTAGTGAAGTAAGGCGCCTTGGGGCAGGTGCTCAGATGCGAATCTCCGATGCGGAAGTTTCAACCAGGATAATTGAACCTGTCGAGGTTGATGCAACGCTCAGTTGGCGACAGGGGGAACTGGTCTTTCGCGGCGAGTCACTGGAATATGTGGTGGCTGAAGTGTGCCGGTACAGCAACGTCAACATCACCTTCGCCGACGACGCAATTCGCGCCATTCCGGTCGGCGGCGTCTTTGAAACAGGTGACGTCGACAATCTTGTTGATCTGCTCGAACACGGATTCGGGGTTTATGCCAGGCGGGCCGATGACGGCAGCATTGAGCTGACAAGCAATGCACCTTCGAAAGATTGACGGAAATCTCAAATCAGCTTCCCTTGCCTGCGAGCACGCCAGGTGACTAGGGAAACCACTGCGTCTCCTGTCTCTTCAGGTAAGGGGGATAGATACAGGGTCGGAGCCGGGTTCCTTCATTGCCTGGCGCTGGTGTTGATCATGGCCTGTGGTCAATTGGCAGCTGATCAGTTCGAGTTCCAGATTCCCGCCGGCCCTGCAGATGTCGCCCTTGGTGAATACGCTCAAGTCACCGGGATAAAACTGCTTTTTCGCTTCGACGAAGTCAGCCAGCGCCGCACGAACAAAGTCGTCGGCAACTACGGTGCCGATGAGGCACTGCGAATGCTGTTGACCAACACCGACCTGAAAGCCTCCTTCAGTGACATGGGCAACCTGATCATCAAGATCGAAGCAAACCTGAGGGATGCACCCATGAATCAAAACAACAATCCAACACGGATCGAGAAGAGACCTCCATTCCTGCAACGCGCATTCGCGGCTGTTGGCATGATCGCAACCGCATTGGTAGCACCAACAGTCAATGCCGGGGATCTGGCCAACGAATCACAAAACCAGATTGAGGAAATTGTCGTCACTGCCCAGAAACGCGAGGGACTGCTCGAGAAAACCCCGGTTGCCATCACTGCAGTCACCGCAGAGATGATCGAGAAGCTGGACATCGCCGACATTGACAGACTGTCCCAGGTCGCACCGAGCCTTACCTACAACCGAGCCTATGCGGGTGTACAGTTGTTCATACGGGGTGTCGGCCAGGACGCGCCGACTATTGGCAGCAGCCCGGGTGTTGCGGTTTACGTGGATGATGTATACCACGGCCATCAGTTCGCCAATGCCGCCACTGCCTTCGATGTCGCGCGATACGAAGTGCTGCGCGGTCCTCAGGGCACCCTGTATGGTCGTAACAGTACGGGCGGCAACATCAACATCCACTCCAAAGAACCCCATTTTGATCAGGAGGTGAAACTGGAGGCCGTCGCCGGCTCGGATGCACTGAAACGATTTGCGGTCACCGGCAACCTGGCCTTGAAAGAGGACCTGGTTGCCGTTCGCGGTACGCTGTTTACCCACGCCAGGGATGGGTATCGCACCAACCTCGCCAATGGCACCGACGTGGACAGAATGGATACGCGCGCCGCAAAGATTGCAGTTCAAGTGACGCCGACGCCGGAACGTGCACTGTGGATGCGCGCC
>CAYGNA010000782.1:0-1575 GCA_964351065.1 uncultured Pseudomonadales bacterium | reverse complement strand
ATCAAAGCCACACCGGCGGCCATACCAGCACCGGCACTTGCGCCTGCAATGGCGATACGCATCGCATCGATGTTCAGCGAATCGCTTTGCAGGGCCATCCACTCAAGCACCCCGTAACAGTCGTTAGAACCAGCAGGAAACGGATGCTCGGGCGCGAGCCGGTAATCGACAGATACCACCGTGCAATCAAGCGTTTCAGCAATCACACGGGCGCGATCATCCTCGGCGTTGCCCAGGATATAACCACCCCCGTGGATCCAGAGCACCGCGGGCTGGTCAGGGCGGGTGGTCTTTCTATAGATAACCACACCTACCTCACCATCTTTGGTGAGTACCGTATCTTTCAGTTCCGAGACATTGGTTTGGGTCGGCACTGCGGGTCTTGCAGCCAGCATGGCGCGCACTTGCACAACGTTTTCACGAGTGATGTCGAGGGGTGGCATCTGCTCAATGGCAGGCAGCAGTTCAGGGTCTATCTTGTTGTAGTCGAGCAGCATGGTAAGTTCCCGGAAGCTTCAAAAGAGCAAACATACCAGAGGACAGCCAGTGGCGTCACTGTGTCAACATATGCACCTGTCACAAGATGCCACAAGATCACTTCTTCAGGTAATTATTCTCAATCGCGTCGAACCACTCTTCCAGACTGCCGCCATCAAACACGCCCGAAATTTCTTCGATGGTTAACTTGCCCAGTTCGCGATAACTCTCCGTTTGGGATTCATCAAACCACTGGTCCGCTGTGGTCTCATGCGGGAAAGTAGGGCTCTTTGCATGATAGCTCCTGACATCGGGCGATTCTGAGCCCGTGATTACTGGCTTGATATATAAAAGCCGCCCCTTCTTGCCGCTACCGTAATCAATGTCGGCCAGAGCGCAACGTTTCTGCTGCAAACCAATTGCTTCGATTTGGCCTTTACCAAAATCAATCTCGACACACTTGTCGACCCTGATCTTGCGTAGCGCATTACCCAGGTCTTCAAATGTCTTGTCGGGATCACAGCCACCGTCCAGCACCACAATGTGGCTACACTGCCTTTCCACCATTTCATAAAGTGCAAGGTTTTCGAAATGGCCTCCGTCTGAGAGATAAACAAATTTTGAGCCCGCTGACGTCAGACCCAACCCTTCACCTACCAGCGAGGCCACTGCAGAGTGTGGACTACTTTGCTTCCAGGCATCCCTGCGCGCTGGATTGCCAAGCCATATCCCAAGCCTGGCATTAAAAAGCGCCATAATGAAGGTGGTGACAGGAGATGAGTGATAACCCATGTTAGGGCTGGCTGCCGCGCCTGAGGTCGCAACCGCAGTACCAAGCGATATGCCGCGGCGGCCGCCATATTGATTAGAGGGGCGATATCCAAGATCCATATTGCCACAGACGAGTGGTGAAGAGATAAACGAGGCTCCTTTACGTTGCTGCCAGTCAAGGCGGTCGCCATTCACCAGATTAAGTGTCAGGTTAACAACATGGTAAGGGCGCGACGCGGGATCAATGTCGCCGAACTTCAGATCGTCTGCTTCATCGAATCCGGTGAATGGATTCGGTTTCCTGCGTGAGTTTGAAGCGCCCAGATA
>CAYGNA010000781.1:701-1580 GCA_964351065.1 uncultured Pseudomonadales bacterium | reverse complement strand
GGTAAGTCAGGGGCGCGTAATCACAATTTCATCGGAGCCAGATGGCAGCTCAAACCACATCAGGTCGTCCGTAAGTACAACGTCGTCGGGGACGCCGGTCATAAACACTCGTTCCGCGGCCTCATCCTGCGGCGGCGGCACCATATGGTAGAACGCCAACTGCTTCACGCCGGCAGCTTCGGCTGCCCTGGCGATATCCGCCGCATGGGCATGATAGTTGGTGACATCACGCAGGATCTGCGCGCGAAACTTAAGCCCCGCTTCCTCGGCCTGCTTGATGGCCCTCTCGAGAATCAGCGGCGACAGCGCATCGTGAAGCATCAGATCAACGCCCCGGGATGCCTCCATGAGATTCTTTGAAACCACGGTGTCGCCGCTGATCACGACAGAGCGATCCCCGTAGTCGACGCGATAGCCGAAGGCGGGGCTGATTGGACTATGGTCCACTGCAATTGCCGTAATGGAAAATTGGCCCCGTTCGTAGAACTTGCCTTCTTTTATTGGCTTCGCCACCAACAGGCCGTCTGCCGGATCGAGCAAGTCCGCGCCATGGTGCGCAACGCGATAGCCGCGGTCGAGCGCATAGGCTGCATTCATCCCGTCAATAACCTGGTCAACGCCCATGGGGCCGTACACCGGTAGCGGATACTTGCGACCACTCGCCCACGACGTGAGGTTGATGTTGTAAACATCCGATATGTGATCGGAATGGAAATGTGTGAATACCACACCAGAGATTCGCGCAGTCGGCAGGCGGCCAGCGGCAAGACGGCCACCCGATCCGGCCCCGGTGTCGAAAATGAAGAACTCGCTGTCAGTGACGACGGCGATACAGGCTTTGGCGCGATTCAGGTCGAGCAAAGGCGATGAGCTTCCGCA
>CAYGNA010000781.1:0-691 GCA_964351065.1 uncultured Pseudomonadales bacterium | reverse complement strand
TCGCCGCTCTTCCGCGGCGTTCACGAAGCCGGATGCCATCAGAGCAAGGAACAGGATCAGGCGCATCGGTTAATCCCTCTTGTCAATTCCACCTAGCCCAGGGAACAGCAAACAGAACGATGGGCTATTCATCGAGCCGCTCCGGCATGATCTCAACCTCGCCGAGCCGCGTGGCAAGATACATCGATACGGTTTGCAGCGTCAACGCCTCCCTGCCGGCGCGGTGGATCGGGACGTGCTGATCAAGCTGTGTGCTTCAGTTTAGCTATCTGAGTTCATCCCTCAAGCAACGACTGCACACACCCGGTGCTCTGCATCAATACCCTGGTTCGCCCGTCGCTGCAGACGATAAACCCGCATCGGTGCCGCGCTTCATCCATCAATGCGGTGGCTGACCAGCGCAGGTTTGAGCCTTGAGCACCATAACTCACACCATCCAGCCGTGCGGCTGCCCAACCCATGGCCATCGGGGCACCTTTTGTTGCCGGCATCCTGAGAATTCGATCGACGGTGTCCGGTTCAAGAATGGATGAGTTGCTTGACTTGAGAAAGAGCCGCAGCAGTTTTGACCAGTCACCAACACGCAAATGTAACGTTCCCGCAGCAGACAAAAGCGGTGGATTGTCGCTTTCCTTGTTGGCAGGGTCGGCAGGCTTGCCTTTGAAGAGACCCATGCCGCCCAGAACAAGAC
>CAYGNA010000780.1:0-1582 GCA_964351065.1 uncultured Pseudomonadales bacterium | reverse complement strand
TGGCCTTTGACCATCAGGTAAACGGTGCGGCTCACGGTACAACTCACGGTACAACAGCATGACAATCCTGATTAATGCCGCGGCATTTTTTGGCGCACTGTTTGCCATGGAAGCCGTTGCCTACTTTAGTCACAAGTACGTGATGCACGGATTCCTGTGGATACTGCACGAGTCACATCACCAGCCGCGCGAGGGACTTTTCGAAAAGAACGACTGGTTTGCAGTAATGTTCGCAACACCATCCATCCTGCTTATCTACCTGGGCACCAACGGCACACCAGTGGCGCTCTGGGCGGGACTGGGCGTGGCTGCCTATGGCCTGGTGTATTTTGGGTTTCATGATGTAATCGTGCATCGACGTGTACCCCACAACTGGCGCCCCCAGGGCAAATACATGCGGCGCATCATTTTCGCGCACCGCCATCACCATGCGATCAACACAAAAGAAGGGGCAGTCTCCTTTGGTTTTATCTACGCACCATCTGTGCCCGTGCTACGCGCCCAGATGAAAGCGATTGAGGAAGAGCGCTTAGCCAGAGGCGCTTAACATCCGTCGTCTCGACCGGAGGCCCGCACACCAACCGTCGTCTCGACCGGAGGCCCGCAGGGCCGTAGCGGAGAGACCTCGACCTTGAGATTTCTCCATTCCGTGGCTACGCCACTCCAGTCGAAAAGACGTGGCAGGTTCAGGCTACGCCACTCCAGTCGAAAAGACGTGGCAGGATGCGGCTGTCGCCCTCTACTGTCGCAACGATGCCTTGTGTACCTGGATATTCGCCGGCGGTTTGGAAAACGCTGCTTCTGTGCTTGTCAGCTGTTGGAGTGCGTATTTGCGATCAGCCTCGGTAAATGATCCTGTGGTCAGACAAAATTCAACCAGGATGTCATTGGGATCTTTGGTATAGATTGACGTACACCAGTTGTGGTCTATTTCCATCACGTCATAGCCGCCATCGAGCCACTGCTGTTTACGCATCTCGAGTTCGTTAGCGTCGCGCACGTCAAAAGATATGTGATTGATGTGGTCCGGCACGCCAGCCGCTTTCGAGATATTGGTCTCAAAGTTTTCCGTGCCGGGCATGTCATGCATCTCCCAGAACGCAATAAACTTCGAATCGTCTTCCATACGATAAAAGAAGTGTTTCGCCCAGCCACCTGCAGGTGACGGCCCAACTTCCGCCTTCACCAGTTCGAACTTCATGACGCCTTCATAAAAATCGTGGATCGCCTGCATGTCACGTGCGGCGAGTGCAAGATGGTGGTAGCCCATGACCTTCTCTCCGTTGGATGATCAATTGGAAAAGTCCTGCCGGGACAATACCGCAAAGGTTGTCCGGACTCAAAGCTACCGATTGGCGTTGGGCAAGCCGTCATCCAGCGGCGCGGGCAGACGCCAGAGTGTTGTGGGGCGCGGCAGAATTTCTTTTGAGGCGAGCTTTCTTGAAGTCGCCAGCCCGGCACCTTTGACCAGCAGCGCCAGCTTCCTCACGGTAGTAGCGCCGCGCCGCTCGGCCCAGGCATCGTCACCGGCAGCCAGCAGTAAAACGCCAATCTCACGGTAGATAAGCAGCGCTGCCGAAAT
>CAYGNA010000779.1:0-1584 GCA_964351065.1 uncultured Pseudomonadales bacterium | reverse complement strand
GCGCATAACACATATGAGCCTTCCGCCAGTCAACAGGCAATAGTTGTTTAGCCACGCATTGTGGTTTCCCTTTCTTTTACAGCGTGTTCACCGATCTGACTTCGTCTGTCTTCGTGGTCGACAAGCATCGCTTGCGACAAACACATATAGAGGATCCCTTACACAGCGCTCAGCTGATGCCTGGCTTGCTCGCCAGGGTCACTAGACATTTATCGGTTAACCCTTGCCGGCACTAATCATAAAGTAGTTGGCTCATCGTCCAGTTAGTTTGAGGCTCGGTTCAGGTGCAAACGGTTCAACACTGTTGCACGCCCGTGTGGTGTCTCATCATGAAGTCTGGCTGGCAGTTGCCTGGTATACAAAGCACAAGAATGTTCAATTGCTATGCGTGCTTTGGCAATACTCTGATACCTCCAGTTATACGATCAGCTCACCACACGTCGTGACTCACCCGGCTAAGAAGCGTTTCTCATCGAACACCTGCTGGTTCTTCAGCATGAAGTACACACAGCGGCCAATCTTGTGCGCGAGTACCGACAAAGCCTTGGCCCTGGACATGCGTCGTTGCAATCGTTCGAGCTGTGCCCTGGCAGCAGGATTGCCCCTGAGGTAGCAGACGGCAGCTTCGGAAAATGCCCATTTTAGATGCATATTGCCGATCTTGTTGCCCTGGGTACCGTAGCTCTTGCCGGCAGATTCTGCCCTGCACTTGACCAGGCGAGCATAGGACGCGAATTGTTGCACGGTGTCGAAGCGCTGGATATCGCCAATCTCATAAAGGATCGTCAATGCGAGGATGCGGCCAATACCATGGATTGTCTTGAGTAGCATCAGATCCCGCGGGTTGTGTTGTTTCGCATGCTGTTCGATGAAACGTTCCACCTGGGCGATCTGCCTGTCGAAAGACTCGACCAGGTGCAGATCCATATCAACGTTGCATTGCACCGACGAGTCAGCAAACGTGGTTGCCATCGCCGCCCGACCTGAGGCCTGGCGCAGGCTGCCCTGACGCGGCGGCATGAGGTTGTATTGGGTGGCGGTGTTGCTGACGTGTGCCTTGAACTGGCCACTGTAGCGAACCATCTTGCTCCGTCGTCGCAGCAGGTCGCGTGTTGACCGCAGCTCCCGAGGGTAGACGTAGGCCAACGGGAAATTGCCACCGCGCATCAACATGGCAATCTTGTGGGAATCAATGCGATCATTCTTGGCCTTGCCGCCATGGATCGCACGCATGTAGAGGGCATGGCCGAGGATGAACTCGATATTGTTGTCGCTGCAGAAGTCCGCTACCCAGTACCAGCAGTGCATGCACTCGACGCCGACTACAATTTGACCAAGGTACGGGGCGAGCAGTTGGCGCAGGGGTTCGGGAGCGGCTTTGATCTCTTTGTGTAGACAGATATTCCCGCTATTATCGACGATACAGACGTAGAGGCTACGTGCATGCAAATCGATACCACAGTAGTAAGGGCGATTGTGGGTATAAAATCTCATTGGGTCTTCTCCTTTTTTGGTTGGCGCCTTCCAGCGTACCGTTCGCGGTATGCTGGGGAGAAGGCTCAATGAGTATCATGAAGTTGAAGC
>CAYGNA010000778.1:0-1589 GCA_964351065.1 uncultured Pseudomonadales bacterium | reverse complement strand
CAATTGGCCGAGGCCCGCCTTGGCCGCCACATAAGAGTAGTTTCGCAGTCCGCTGGGTTTAAGCGAGTTGATCGACGTGATGTTGATCACCGAGGCCCTGGCCATTGGCGTTGCCGCCTTTCGCAGCATTGGCAATAGCTGTTGTGTCAGAAAGAAGGGGGACTTGACGTCCAGGTCCATGACCTTGTCCCAGGCTTTTTCGTGGAAAGCGTCAATATCCTCGCTCCAGGTGACCCCTGCATTGTTAACCAGAATATCGAGGCGGCTTTCGCGTTCGCCAAGTTTCGCAGCCAGCACCCTGCAGCCTTCAATGTTACCCACATCAGCCGGTATCGCGGTACAGGTGCCCAGTGTGGCCAACGAGGCCTGGGTCTCGGTGCAGGCTTCAACCTTGCGCGACGCAACATAAACGTTAGCGCCGGCCCGCACCAGCCCCTCAGCAATCATAAGGCCAATACCGCGGGTTCCACCCGTAACGAGCGCCACCTTGCCAGAGACATCAAACAGGCTATCGTAGAAACTCACACATTCCCCTCAGGTTACCGCAATGAAGATTCGATTAGCGCCCGGGTCGGGCTCTGCCGCAGACCAACGCTGTACAAGGCAGCCTAGTCGAACAAACCGCGGCCACCCGCGCCCTTGGTGAAATCCGGGCCCTCCTCTCGCCATCCATTAAATATGTTTTCACCCATCAACTGGGCAAACCGTGGCTCATTGGCATACCGGGCCATCACCTCGGGGTATCGCGTATCACCACGCAGTTCCTGGGTTGACATAAACGGTCGACACATATAGGCGGCAAGATTCATGCGCGCGCCCGGGTTCTCGCGGCGCCAGCCACCATGCCATGAGTTTCCATGCCAGATCACAGCATCACCCGGATTAATCTCCATGGTGACGCCATTCCGGGGCAGCACCCAATCGACCTTGTCCAGTTCCGCAGGTGCCAGTTCTTTCGCCATGATTTCAGGCATTGTCTCGCCGTCTGCCATCCAGTTTTCATGTAGCCTCGGTTGACGCTGCCAGCGATGGCTGCCGGGGAACATCACGAGCGCACCGTTTTCACGCGTGTAGGGCGTCAGTGCATAGTTGCAGTTGGCCACCATCGATGTTGGCGTAAGAAATCCGTCGGACTGGCCATCCGCATGGACACCGAGCGGCATGCCACCCGGTCCACGAAAGTGGCAACCCATCGAGGACAGTACACAGCTCTCACCCAGCAGATACGTCATCAGCGCAAGCGGCTTGGGCTCAAGCAATATTTCGGGAAACACCGGATCATCAAAGATCAGGTAATGCAAATATTGCATACCATGAAAATCATCCACGGTTGCATTCAACGGGTCTATCTTGCGCTTGGTCCTGGTTTCCACACGCCGCAATATCGCCGCCTTCGCCCGCTCAATGCGATCCTCGGACAGGACACCCGGTAGCACTGTAAAGCCGTGGACCTCAAGCTCGAGCAGATTGTCGTTGAGTCCAAGTGCGGCAATATTGTCGAGGGTGCGTTGCCGCGCCTCAACATCGAAGTTGGCCATGTTTCTGAGTACCGGCGAAATCGGCTTCTTTTCACTTACTGTGTCTGACAT
>CAYGNA010000777.1:0-1591 GCA_964351065.1 uncultured Pseudomonadales bacterium | reverse complement strand
GCCCTGGCGGAAGAATTTGCTGAAACAAGGTTGCGACCCAACGGCGTCTCTCCCAACTTTTTTGCCCTGCCGCAAATGGTAAAGCGCAAACCCGACGGCAGCGCTGAAGGCGGCTGTTTTGTTCCATCACCACATGCCAAGGTCAGCATCCCGTGACTGCCTTTAGTCCGCGTGAAGCGCCGGGATAATCGCATCTGAGCCCAGCGCCCGCAGCTTTTCCAGTTCACCTTCAGCTTGCCGCTGGCGTAACCACATATCTGCATAAGCCCCACCCTGCGCAACCAGTTCAGCATGGGCGCCGCGCTCCGTGATCTGCCCACCATCCAGCACCAGGATTTCATCTGCGTGGATGATGGTTGACAGTCGATGTGCAATCACGAGCGTCGTCCGCCCCATTGACACTTCCTTCAGCGCACCCTGGATTTCGCGTTCGGTTGCGCCATCCAGTGCAGAAGTGGCCTCGTCCAGCACCAGTACTGGTGGGTCCTTCAGTATTGTGCGGGCAATGGCAACCCGTTGCTTCTCACCACCCGAGAGTTTGAGGCCACGTTCGCCCACCCGCGTTTCATAGCCGGCCGGCAGACTTATGACAAAGTCGTGAATGGACGCTAGCTTCGCCGCCGCTTCTACTTCCTCATCGGTTGCATCCGGCCGACCATAACGGATGTTGTAGCGGATGGTGTCGTTAAACAGCACCGTATCCTGCGGCACTATGCCTACGGCTGCCCGCAGGCTTTCCTGGGTCACCGCCGTAACCGCCTGGCCATCTATCTGTACCTGACCCGTCTTTACGTCATAAAAACGGTACACCAGTCGGGCCAGCGTTGACTTGCCTGCGCCGCTTGGGCCAACCACGGCCGTTGTGGTCCCCGGCGGGATCACAAAATTGATGTCCTTCAGAATCGAGCGGTTCGCGTCATAACCAAACCAGACGTGGTCAAAGCGCACTTCACCCTGGGTCACAACCAGCGGGCGGGCGTCAGGCCTGTCCTGAATTTCTGGCTCAAGGTCCAGTAGCTGGAACATGAACTCCATGTCAATCAGCGCCTGGCGGATCATGCGGTAGGAAGATCCGAGGAAGCCAAGTGGAATAAACAGTTGCAGCATAAACGTGTTCAGCATCACCACCTCCCCGGTGGTCAGGCTGCCCGCCGCATAGTCCTGGATGGCGAGCAGCAGGATGGCTACCTGGCACACGACCCTCACCATGATCTGGCCGCCATTCAGCAACCCCAGGGTTGTCTGGCTCTTAACGGCCGCGCTCATGTACTGCTCCAGCGCATCGTTGTAGCGGTCAGACTCGTACTTCTCATTGCCGAAGTACTTCACTGTTTCAAAGTTGAGCAGGCTATCGACGCCTATGGTCATGGCCCGGGATTCCTGGGCGACCATCATGCGCCGAAACCGGGTGCGCCATTCAGTAAACAGCAGCGTGAACACGATATACGCCGCAATCGCCAGCAGAATCACGCCCACATACTTGAGTGGGTAGCCATAGCCCAGGTACACGCAGACGATGGTGATTTCAAACAGGGTGGGCGCTATGTTGAAAGCAAACAGACCGGTAATCTGCTGCAGGGCGCGCGTGCCG
>CAYGNA010000776.1:0-1597 GCA_964351065.1 uncultured Pseudomonadales bacterium | reverse complement strand
CGCTGGCGGCTGGATCAACCCACGCCTGGCTGCATGCCTACCTTCCCGGTGCTGGCTGGGTGCCATTTGACCCAACTAACAACCTGCTTGGGGGGACGCAGCTGATCCGGGTTGGGTTTAGCCGCGATGCGCGCCAGGCCATACCAATATCCGGAAGCTGGGATGGCCCCGCAGGTGCATTCAACAAGCTCACCGTCACGGTGCAGGTCACTCGGCTGCATTAGGCTGCCAGTGAAAGGAAACCCGGCGGCCTTTTGCCCGTTTTCAGCCGGACCCATGCCGTATTGGTAGCAGTTGTATTGACAGCATAAGGTGAGGCGCTTGATATGGATTACCAGGGCATTCTCGACCAGATCGGCGAAGACATCCGAGGTGAACTGGAGAAGGGCACTGTGGCCAACTACATTCCGGAACTGGCCCGGGTATCGCCACGCCACTTTGGAATGGCGCTCTGCACGCTTGATGGGGAAACCTTTGTAACCGGCGAAGCGTCAAAACGATTTTCGATTCAGAGTATTTCCAAGCTGTTTACGCTGACGCTCGCGCAGCAACTGGAAGGTGAAGGCTTATGGAAGCGAGTGGGGAGGGAACCGTCGGGGAATCCCTTTAATTCCCTGGTCCAGTTGGAACGAGAGCAGGGGATACCAAGAAACCCGTTCATCAATGCAGGTGCCCTGATCGTAACAGACGTTATCCTGTCACACCTGCAGGACGCCAAGGCAACAGTGCTGGATTTTGTGCGCAACCTGGCGCAGGCACCGGACGTTGAGTTCGACATGACAGTTGCAGTATCTGAGCGCAGAACCGGATATCGCAACGCCGCCATGGCTAACTTCCTCAAGAGTTTTGGCAACCTGCACAACACACCGGAAGCGGTGGTTGATGCCTATTTCCACCACTGCTCGCTTTCGATGAACTGCATTGAACTGGCGCGATCATGCCTTTTCCTGGCCAACGCCGGGAATACGCTGGCCCCGGTAGCATCGGTTGTTTCGGCAAGTCAGGCGAAGTTCATCAATTCAATTATGTTGACCTGCGGCGCCTACGATGCTGCCGGAGATTTTGCCTATCGGGTTGGACTGCCCTGCAAGAGTGGTGTGGGTGGCGGCATCGTTTGCACCATGCCGCACCATTTTTCGGTTTGCGTCTGGTCTCCTGGCCTTGGACCAAGCGGTAATTCACATGCGGGCAAACTGGCGCTGGAGTTGTTCACCTCGCGAACGGGGATATCGATTTTCTAGTCTGACTGGCAATAGGGTCGCGCCATACTTTTACGACAAGACGGTAAGCCACATCGCGTGCAGGATGGCCGGAACCCAGAGAAACAGACACAAAATCAGGTTGATAATCAGGTCTTTCCCAGCGCCTTTCTTGAGGAAAACCGCGAGCGGCGGAAGTAGAAAAGAAACCAATGCAGCGACAATCTTGTTATCCATCAGGCATACCTTGTAGTGAGACTTATTGTTGTTGTGAAGGCTTGTTAGCCGGCGGAGACGATAGAGCCTGAGTGTTGTTTTGGCAAGTGTGGGGAGACAACCGTTCAAAAATGGCGCCCCGGGATGGAATCGAACCATCGACCCTCCGCTTAGGAGGCGGA
>CAYGNA010000775.1:0-1603 GCA_964351065.1 uncultured Pseudomonadales bacterium | reverse complement strand
GTCTCTACGCATCATTGAAAAAGGCGGCGACTTTGGTGGCACCTGGTACTGGAATCGTTATCCGGGTGCGGCCTGCGACGTTGAATCGTACATTTATCTGCCGCTCTGTGAAGAACTCGGGTTTGTACCCAAGGAAAAGTATACGCACGCCCCCGAAATCCTGGCGCATTGCCGCGCAATTGGCGAGAAGTTTGACCTGTACCGCGACGCCTGCTTCCAGACGGAGGTGACAGGACTCAACTGGGATGAATCCATTTCACGCTGGATAGTCAGGACAAATCTTGACGATCGTATGAAGGCCCGATTTGTCGTGATGTCCAACGGCCCCCTTAATCGCCCGAAACTGCCTGGCATTCCTGGCATCGACAAATACAAGGGACACACGTTCCATACCAGTCGTTGGGATTACGGCTACACCGGTGGTACGTCCGAAGGAAACCTGACAGGATTTGGCGATAAACGCGTGGGCATCATCGGCACCGGCGCGACGGCAGTCCAGTGTGTTCCTCACCTGGGTGCTGCTGCACAACAGCTGTACGTGTTCCAGCGAACCCCTTCTTCTATTGATGTCCGCAACAACCGGCCCACTGACCCACAATGGGCCGCCAGCCTTGAAGCCGGCTGGCAGAAACGCCGCATGGAGAATTTTAATATCCTGGTCTCCGGAGGACTGGCTGAAGAGGACATGGTCAATGACGGCTGGACAGAAATCATTCGCAACCTGGCGACCATGGTGAACTTCAAGGACACGCACATTTCACCAACAGAAATTGCCCAGAAGATGGAGCTGGCAGACTTTCAGAAAATGGAATCCATCCGCCGACGCGCACAGGAGCTGGTTGATGACCCGGGAACGGCAGAGTCACTCAAGCCGTACTATCGCCAGTTCTGCAAACGGCCTTGTTTTCACGATGAATACCTGCAGACCTTCAATCGTCCAAACGTCGAACTGATCGACACGGCAGGCAAAGGCGTCGAACGTATTACCGAGCAAGGTGTCGTTGCCAATGGCATCGAGTACGAGGTCGATTGCATCATCTTTGCCACCGGCTTCGAAGTCGGCACAAGCTATACACGCCGATCCGGTTATGACCTGGTGGGCCGCGACGGCCTGACCCTGTCAGAGAAATGGAAAGATGGCATACGTACCCTGCACGGGTTACACACGAGCGGCTTCCCCAATTGTTTCATCATGCAGCAATCGCAAGGCGCATTCACGGTCAACTTTCCTCACGCCATGGACGAACAGGCGAAACACATCGCCTATATTGTGGATGCTTGTCTTGCCGGCAATGCGCGTACGATTGAGGCGACACCCGAAGCCGAGGAGAGCTGGGTGCAGGAGATCATTTCGTTGTCACGTTTCGGTGAGGCTTTCCAGGAAAGCTGCACACCCGGTTACTACAACAACGAAGGCAAACCAAATCCGAAGAGTGTCCAGAACGGGTCATACGGTGGCGGGTCAGTCGCATTTTTCAACAGGATGCGGGCCTGGCGTGATGAGGGCTCGATGGAAGGCCTGAAACTTGGATAAAACTTCTCGCAGTTTCGACAAGTCAGGCGCTTTATGTGATCTGGATAGCTGATTTCGGCCGCGCTGCGT
>CAYGNA010000774.1:0-1603 GCA_964351065.1 uncultured Pseudomonadales bacterium | reverse complement strand
CACCCGACGGCCCACCCGCCGCGCTTGATGTATCGACTGTTTTGCCGTTACATGGCCGACTACCACATGGTAAAGGGAACCACACCGAGCCTTGAATTTTTCAAGACCCCCCACCTGGCGGCTCAGGCAACCTGTGATGCCCAGCGGATTCTGGGCGTTGATGCGGCGATTATGTTTGCTGATCTCCTGCCGATTCTTGAACCGATGGGGCTGCATCTGGACTATCTGCCGGGTTTTGGCCCGAATATCGATAACCCGATTCGGACCATAGCTGATATTGAGGCGATTCGGGTTGTGAAGTCGGCAGATTCAATGCCCTATATCAGGGAAGTGATCCAGCTCATCCGTGCGGAGTTGCCGCCTGATATTCCGCTAATCGGTTTTGGTGGCGCACCATTTACGCTCGCCTCCTATGCCATCGAAGGCAAGGGTTCGCGCAACTACGTGTTTGTAAAACAGATGATGTATGGCGACACAGGTGCCTGGAACGAACTAATGTTGCGAATTACCGATTGTGTCATCGACTACATGAACTACCAGATTGACTCAGGCGTGCAGGCGGTGCAGTTGTTTGATTCCTGGGTTGGGTGTCTTTCACCGGCGGATTATGCCGAATATGTGTTGCCGCATACGCGCCGAATGATGGCCGCGATCAGTGGTCGCGTGCCGGTGATTCACTTTGGCACCGGGAATCCGGCACTGGCACCGCAAATGGTCGAGGCGGGGGGCGATGTGCTTGCACTCGATTGGCGTACGCCGCTCATGGAGACCTGGGACAGTACCGGTGTTACGTCAGTGCAGGGCAATCTCGACCCCATTGTATTGTGCGCAACACGTGACGCTGTTGTAGCCAAGACAACGGCGCTGCTGGATGAAGTTGGCGGGCGACCGGGGCATATTTTTAACCTGGGACACGGCATTATTCCCGAAACACCGGTCGATAACGTGAAAGCCCTGGTTGACTGTGTGCATAATCATCGGCGCCCTGCGTAACCGAGGGCGAATGGCTACCAGGGTTCTGGATCTGTCCGCTTGGCTGCCTTCATCCCCTCGTCAGTGTCGCCGATTTTCCAGTAGCAGCTGATGTAGGTATGCGTCTTTGGCAGGGCTTTCTCAGTCCGGAAGTACTGCCGCAGGGCCCTGGACGCGCTGAATTCACCGGCGACCCACACGGCAGGAGTGCCCGGCTGCCAGGGTAGTGACATCACTGTCGCTTCCAGCGCGCCGCTCGGGAGTACCGGGTCAGGATTCACAACCCACATAACTTGCATCCCGGGCGGTGCCGGCAGGTCTATCCGGTCGGCGTCGCTCAATACTTCCAGTACAACATATCCCCTGGCGCTGTTTGGCAGTCTGGCCAGGTTGACGCAGATGGATGGCAGCGCACTCATGTCACCCGCCAGCAGAAACCAGTCCGCGGTGGTATTGATTCCCTGACAGGCCCCCGGTCCATTGATGGTAACTTCATCACCTGGCTGCGAGTGGTTTGCCCAGGCGGCAGCGGGTCCGGTATCGCCATGGGTGACCATGTCGAGGTTCAGTTCACGAGATTCGGGTGAAAATGATCTGATGCTGTAAGAGCGGACGACGGGTTGACCACTAT
>CAYGNA010000773.1:0-1612 GCA_964351065.1 uncultured Pseudomonadales bacterium | reverse complement strand
CATCCAGTTTCCAACCCAGGCTAAACCTGGCGAAGTACCGGAATCAACGCTCGCAGATTTGGCTTACATCTATGTGCCGGTGATTTTGATCTTCTATCTCGCAGCGCTCTCTGTTTTGACGCTGTACCGAATCAAGCGCGAGGACCACAGTGAAAACCTGCGTCGTCTCGCGGTTGCTGATTCAAGAGAGATCATTAGCTAACGCAGGTGTCTAGGCTCTGGCCGACCACGCCGGCAAACGGTAGACTCCTCCCACAATCGAGGAGTTCAAAATCATGCTACCAACGCACCATCCACTCGCCAGACTGCGCGCTTACATCGCGCCTGCCATCATTTTGGCGTCAACGGCCATTCCCCAATTAGGTATGGCCGCAGATGCGGGATTACCCATCACAAAACCTGAACGCGTCGGTATGTCCAGCGAGCGTCTCGAGCGTATCCAACCGATCATGCAATCGTACGTCGATGATAATCTAGTGGCCGGCACGGTGACGATGATTGCCCGCAAAGGCAAGATCGTGCACTTCGAAGCCAACGGCTATATGGATGCAGAAAACAAAGTACCTATGCGCAAAGACGCGATCTTCCGAATTGCGTCAATGACCAAACCGATCACTTCCGTTGCACTCATGATGCTGTGGGAAGAAGGCAAGTTTCAGCTCAACGATCCCGTCCACAAGTTTTTGCCGGAATTCAAAGACCAAAAAGTATCGACCACTTCTGATGTGAGCGGTGAAACCGGCGAACTGGTGCCTGTTAAGAGGGCGGCAACTATTCGGCAAATGCTGACCCACACAGCAGGCCTTGGGAATGCCTACATTGGTAATACCGAAGCGTACCGGGAGGTTACAGCCGTACGACCTGACGACACCCTGGAAACACTGATCAAGCGCATCGCTGCCATGCCACTCAACTATGAACCCGGCACTGCCTGGCAATATTCCGCGGCAACCGATGTTGTGGGAAGACTGGTTGAGGTGATATCGGGTATGCCACTCGACGAATACATGGAACAGAAAATTTTTGAACCGCTAGGCATGACCGACACCCACTTCTATTTGGACAATACGAAAGATGGACGACTGACCGCTCAGTACCAACCGGGCAAAGACAACAAAATTGAATTGCAGGATCCGGGCTCAGACCAAAGCCGCTGGATATCTGGCGAGAACAAACAAACCTTTAGAGGCGCGGGCGGTCTGGTATCCACCGCTCACGACTATGTGCGTTTTCAGCAAATGCTGATCAACAAAGGAGAGCTAGAGGGTAAGCGTTTGCTCGCACCATCGACAGTTTCGCTGATGATAGACAATCACACCGCCGACTTACCGCTTTGGCTCGCAGGGCCAGGCACTGGTTTTGGCCTTGGCTTTGGCGTGATTCTGGATCGCGGCAAGGCGGGCACACCACTCAGTGAAGGCGCAGGATATTGGGGTGGTGCGTTTTGCACGATCTCATGGGTTGATCCCGAGCAAGAACTGGTGGGTATCCTGATGACCCAGGTTCGCCCCTACACTCATATCAATATCCGTCAGGACTTTCAGGTTTTAACCTATCAAGCGATTGTTGAATAACTCGTCGTTGCTTCACTAACACAAGCAGGAGTCAGACC
>CAYGNA010000772.1:0-1614 GCA_964351065.1 uncultured Pseudomonadales bacterium | reverse complement strand
ATGATTGAAGAGTTCTATGCACCCGCGAGCGCATTGGGACTTGAATTGGTCGCGGCGAAAACGACCCACATTCTGTCGGAAGACGAATTGATCGAGATGCTGCCGGCGTACGATGGCTGGATTATCGGTGATGATCCAGCGAGTCGACGGGTGTTTGAAGCAGGCGTTGCCGGCAGTCTGCAGGCCGCTGTGAAATGGGGGATTGGAGTCGACAATGTCGATTTTGACGCCTGTCGGGATCTTGGGATACCCATAACGAACACGCCAAACATGTTTGGTGGCGAGGTGGCGGATCTGGCCATTGGATACATGATTGCCCTGGCGCGTCACACATATGAGATCGATCGCGGCGTCCGTGCCGGCGGCTGGCCAAAGCCGCCTGGCATGAGCATCAGCGGCAAAACTATCGGTGTCGTTGGCTTCGGTGACATTGGCTCTTCCGTGGTTAAGCGGCTGAGTGGGTTTGACGTGCAGACCTATGTCTATGATCCAGGTGTAGAGGGTAACAAGGGCTTTGCCTTTGTTGAGAGAAAGCCTTTCCCGGAAGGATTGCAGGACGTCGATTTTCTTATCTTTACCTGTGCGCTGAATCAGCACAATCGCCACATGCTGGATGATGCAGCGCTCCAGTTAATGAAAGAAGGCGCATCCATTGTTAACGTATCCAGGGGGCCGCTCATTGATGAGCAGGCACTGATAAAACACCTGCAGAGTGGCCGACTTGGCCCTGCTGCACTTGACGTCTTTGAGACGGAACCACTGCCGCAGGCTTCACCATTACACGCCATCCCTCGTTGTATTTTCGGATCGCACAACGGCTCCAACACCCGTGAAGGTGTCAGGCGCGCCACACAATCAGCGATTGAAAAACTGGCAGGTTTCCTGAATGGCGAGTGAATCAAAGTGGGCGCTTGTAACCGGCGCCAGTGGTGGTATTGGCCAGGCAATTGTCAGCGGGTTTGTGGAAGACGGATACAAGGTTATTGCGGTTGACAAGGTGCCGAGCCGAATTGAAGAGCACCAGCGTGTTTCTCGTATTGAATTTGATCTCGAACGTTTTGTGCTGGACGAAGGTTATGCGGTAACGTTCATTCGAGATGTTGAAAAGCTGACCGATGGGCTGGGTATATCTGCGCTGATCAATAATGCTGCCGTTCAAATTCTGGGACATTGTTCAGATGTGACCAGGGCACAATGGAGTGAGAGTTTTAACGTCAACCTGAGTGCACCTTTCTTTATGGTGCAGGGTTTCCTCGCGCAATTGGAGCGCAATCAGGGCAGTGTTGTGAACATCAGTAGCATTCATGCCACGCAGACCAAGGAACGATTTGTTACCTATGCGACGACCAAAGGCGCGCTTAGCTCGCTTACCAGAAATCTTGCCGTCGACCTGCGTGACAAGATCAGGATCAACGCAATTGAGCCCGCCGCGGTTGGCACCGATATGTTAAAGGCGGGATTCACAGGCAAGGAACATAAGCTGGCAGAACTGGCGAAATATCATCCCATCGCAAGGTTGGCGGAACCCAGTGAAGTGGCTGAGCTTGCCGTCTATCTATGTTCTGCCAAGTCCCGCTTTGTGCATGGGGCCTGTATCAGTGCGAGTGGCGGCAT
>CAYGNA010000771.1:0-1628 GCA_964351065.1 uncultured Pseudomonadales bacterium | reverse complement strand
GATCAATACCCTTATGAGGCCTCCTCGACATCGCTGGGGGCGGCGTTGCTGCCGCGCTGGGCATATGCCGACTCGTTTGCAGGTTCGCTCGCTGACCCCGGACAGGGTGACTTGCACCAGGCGGTTGGGGAGAATCTGGCCCGGCGAGGTGGCGCTGACCGTATTTCATTTAGTCGGGCAGAGGAAAATCCTGAGGTTGTAGGCAAAACGCTGGCCGCTGTTGGTGTTGAAAAGGAACTTGCACCAGTTGATGCAGCGCTGGCTCTGCTGGATAACGGCAATCCGGGCATCATCTCCTTTAACATGCGCGACGACGATATTGAGCGCTTCATGCGCCAGGAGTGGAACATGACGGCGTCAGATGGTGCCTATCCCGTTTGGTTAAGCGGCGCGCCACATCCCAGGGGCTTTGGTACATTTCCTCGCAAGATCAGGCACTATGTCCTTGATAAAAAAGTCATTTCCTTGCCGTTTGCGATTCGCTCGATGACGTCGCTACCGGCACAGGTCTACGGTATCAAGGACCGGGGGCGAATAGCGGTGGGCGCTTTCGCTGATCTGGTGCTAATGGACCTGGACACCATTCGTGACAGAGCGACGTTCGCGGAACCCTACCAACTGGCCGAGGGTGTGACTTATGTGCTGGTTAATGGCAAGTTGGCCTGGAATCCGGCGGGCGTTACCGGCGAGCGATTTGGCCGACTGCTGCGGCGCAGGTGAAGAGGTCTGGTTGTTCACTTCTGAATCGTGATAGCCTGCCCTAATTGTTGTATCAGGCAGTATAATTCTATAAAAAATAATAAGTTAAATTAGATTATTGATGTAATTTGGCAAGTTAGATGTGGCTTGTATTGCCCAATATGGACGATAATACCGCTTCGCGCCGCGCTATCAGGCGACGTGACATCATGCCCAGACCTGCCAGCAGTAACAGCACGGCGGGTGGTGTTGGCACTGAGGTGAATGACAGGTTATCAATCCAGAGAGCATCCATATAGCCAGCCTGGAGACCCGCGTTGATCTCGATGGATTTGATCAGCGGTGTTGCAGTGACAAAACCGACATAGTCAGCCGTCGCGCCGCCAGGCAATCCAAGATTGTCCGGGCTGGTGGATTCAATCAGGTTTCCGTCCGCGTCAAATGCCCGAATGATGTTGCCTGCAAAGTTCGGATCAAAAATACCAAACCCGACAGCAGAAACAGCCTGGTCAAAGGTAATTGTAAAGTTGGGCGAGCTTGTGAGCAGATCCGGCAAGCCGATTGCCTTGTCAGAAATGTATGTTGGATATGTCGCTGCGGCGCCGAATCCGTCGACGTCGATGACGTTTGTAATATTCGACAGCGTAACGCCGGGGTAGTAGATGCTATACGGAGCAGCCACGCCCGGGTATGCGGTCAGTGAATTGAAGTCAATGGTCGTTAGCGGTCCGGTGAGTTGGCTGGGGTCGGTGATGGGGGTTGCGGAAGCTGAACCTGCTGCTGCAACGAACAAACAACTGACCAGAACCGCATTAAATTTTTTCATGAATCGACCCATTAGAGTGTTTTGCAGAAGCAACAGCAATTCCTGCGCCATAAAGTGAAATGGATTAAATATCAGTAGGTTGAAATAGTGTAGACATCGCTCA
>CAYGNA010000770.1:0-1629 GCA_964351065.1 uncultured Pseudomonadales bacterium | reverse complement strand
ACCATATTCATTTTCCTGTCGCAGGTCTTGTTCCATCCCCTGGTTGGTGGATTCCTGCTGGCAGCGATTCTAGCGGCCATCATGAGCACAATCTCATCACAATTACTCGTGTCCTCAAGTTCCCTGACGGAAGACTTCTACAAGACATTTGTTCGACGGTCAGCGAGTCAAAAAGAGCTGGTATTGATTGGCAGACTCTCGGTACTGGCAGTCTCCTTGGTAGCAATCGCGTTGGCATTTGATCGTTCTGCATCGATCCTGTCGCTTGTCAGCAATGCCTGGGCTGGCTTTGGCGCAGCGTTTGGCCCCATCATCCTCCTCGGCCTGTTCTGGCGCCGATTTAACAGGAACGGGGCGCTGGCTGGCATGCTGACGGGTGCCCTGGCCGTATTGTTCTGGATCTATGCCCCGATTGAAATAGCCGGCAAAAGCCTGCCTGAACATCTCTACGAGATAGTTCCCGGCTTCTTGCTTGCCTCCATTGTGGCGGTAATTGTCACCTTGCTGACAGAAGCGCCAGCGCAGGCAATTGCCCAGCGTCACGATGAAATGGAGTTCTTAATGACAGAACCTGATCCTGCGCTGGCAGAGGGTTCAGAGCGACCTCACTTCAAGTCGCCGCCGAACGCCTCAATAACATAAGCTTGCACGTTAGTAATCTACACGGACCCCGATCAACCAGCGTTTACCAAAGCCTTCAACCTGGTTAGGGGTCCGGGCTGAGTCAGTGTAACGAACGTCAACATAATCTGTCAGGTTGTTGGCGTTGGCAAACAGCGTCACAACACCATCGAAGCTGTTTAACGGCAGTGCGTACCTGACAGATACATCCACGCGCGACTCTTCCGCCCAGAACTCTGACAGGTTGTCATTCTCGGTCGTTGACAGCCAATCATCTCGATACTGGTAATTCAGACGTGCTGACAGGCCCCACTTCTCAAAATAGAGCGACGCATTGTAAATAATGTCGGAGGTACCGGGCAGGGAAAACGTCCTGTTTCCCAGCGTTGTCGCGACAAACTCGCTATCCAGCAACGTGACATTACCCGAGAACCCAAAGTCTGCAAGCGGACCAGGCAATTGAGTGATCAGGTTAACCTCGAAACCCGTCAGCTTGCCGTCTGTGCCATTGAAGAATGAATTGAAGGTTGTAGGTGTTCCCGCAGCAATCAGGCCTGGTGCATACACAGAACCGTCAGCAATCGTCACCCCGTCAGCATAAATGACGTTGTCGATGTTGCGGAAAAACACACCGCCCGAGAGAATGCTGGCCGGCGCAAAGTAGTACTCCAGTGACAGGTCACCGCCCCAGGCTTCTTCCGGCTTGAGCAGCGGGTTGCCACCATCAACTTCAAGATTGATGACATCCACCGAAGCGGACGCGCGCAGCTCCGTATAGGTCGGTCGGCTGAGAACGGTTGAACCAGACATCCGCAGCGTCACGTCTTCAGTGAGGTTAACGTTAAGGTGCACGCTGGGCAGGATGTTGGTGTATTTGTCACCCAGAGATACGGGCGTAACTGCACCACCACTGACCAGAGAACCCCTGGAAACATAATCTGTCGACTCAAGCCGCGCGCCATAGGTCACGCTACCCCATTCAAAGGACGTTGTGACCATTGCATAAAG
>CAYGNA010000769.1:0-1633 GCA_964351065.1 uncultured Pseudomonadales bacterium | reverse complement strand
GGTGGCAAATTAGTGTCGGTCGGATTTTCGCTCCAAACGTGGAATCCTATTTGCTCGAAAGACGGCGTGAAGAGCATGATGGCAGCCTTCAATAGTACTGATACACACGTTGCTGCAGGCAGTTGATCCGCTAACCCACGATGCGCCGTTTTCACAGCGTTGGATAACAATGTTCCGAACAGTAATTTTATGTTTTGCCATGCTTCTGGCGTCCTGTGCTTCAAATGATAACAAGCACAGTGAGACGCTTTCAGGCCTGTCGACAGTGTCAGCTTTGCTTGTGACTGTGCCCCTGGTGCCGTTCGCGGAGGCGTATCACATCATTAACGATACCAAAGGCAAAACCAACGAAAAGATGAGGCTGCTGTCCGAAAAGTTTGACCCGGTATACAACGAAAGAATCAGAATGATCGAAGCGCGAGACCCTCAAGCAGACGCTACCTTTCTGATCGAGCAAAATGTTATTGCACTCATTCCTTCTGTACCAGAAGCTAACATTTATCCAGGTCTTCTTCCGCAGCAGGCCATGACTGTTAGTCACGAATTCAACGATGAAACGATTAAAACCAATGAGTTACTCACCTACCTGGCTGAACTAATGTCTCAAGATCCTGTACATAAAGATGCAGGACCAGATTACTTCGGAGATCCCTATAGAAATTTCATTTTTGCTGGCGCGGCTTACAAGCAAGTGTTTAATTCGCGCATGTATGCTGAGCTGGGTCTCGTGGAATCACGCGTCAATAGAGCCCAGGGTCAATAGAGCCCAGTCGTCCGCTGGAGAGGTGGCTAACTGAGATGTCGGGCGGTGGAGGACGCGGGACATGGAAATTGGCGCCGTTGCGTTGAATAATCTTGCCGCGTTGACATGCGCCAGTTGGCGGGTAAACAGTCTTTGCGAACTCCACACGAATGGTCGTACACTGCCTTTTACGGGCTCCGTCATGCGAAAAAAAGTTATCGCGGCACTCTATCTCGGCACCCTAATGAGAGAAAAGGCCATACGCTCTGGCAGGGAGACTCCATCAAATCGTTTAAGCTGATCAGCGAATCTGTGCTGCCTTTTACTTCCGCAAGGGTGTTGTTGCGGCGTGTGTTACTCCGTCTGGTACTCCGTGTAAATGAGGTGGCGTCCACATGAGAGGGCTGTTCTTCAGGTTCTGGGATCACATTCGTTCCGGTTTCTGGTTCATCCCGGTGGTTATGGCGAGCATGGCTCTGTTGTTAGCCATTGGTAGCGTCGCCGTGGACGAGCCGGTGACGGAGTGGATGGCGCTCAAGCTGGGCTGGAAATTTACCGGTGGCGCGGAAGGCGCAAGCGCCGTGCTGGGAATTGTCGCGGGATCAATGATTACCATCGCCGGCGTGGTGTTTTCGATGACCCTGGTTGCCCTTTCGCTGGCTTCGTCCCAACTGGGACCCCGGCTGTTGCGCAGTTTCATGCGCGATACCACCACACAGGTGGTTCTTGGTACGTTCGTCGCGACTTTCCTCTACTGCCTCGTTGTCCTGCGCACCATCCGTCGTGCAGAGGAGTTCTCTTTTGTTCCTCACCTGTCAGTCACGCTTGGCGTTTTGCTTGCGGTGGCGAGCGTGGGCGTGTTCATCTATTTTATCCATCATGTGTCCGTAT
>CAYGNA010000768.1:0-1647 GCA_964351065.1 uncultured Pseudomonadales bacterium | reverse complement strand
GTGCGGCGGCTCCCCACAAGCCTCCAATCCGTCTGGATAAAGACTGGCAACCCACGCACACATGTATGCATCAACTTGATCATGCAACGGACCAGAAACACAATGCCGAAGCTCCTCTCGCAGAGCGTCAGGCAGCCAACCGGTTCTACTGGCAATTTCCGCAAGCTGCGCCTCGACCCCAGCCTTCTTGAATTTGTGTATGTCTGATGTGCCCAGGGTTCTCGCGATGGCCTGAGGAAATACTTCCAAGCATCGGTAGTCCTTCCCCAATTCCTCGAAAAGCGCAAAGCCAACAAGCATCCACAACTGATTAGCATGGGGCAATCTGCTTTCTGCCCCGCCATCTTCGAGATGCACCCGAACCTTTTCCCGGATCTCTTCAAACCTCTCGCGGGTGGGGGTGGCAAAGCAACTTATGCCACGCGCGTCCATGGCCTGTTCGCACTTGCGACGCCCGCCGAGCGAATAGGAGGCTGGCGCATCAATCGCAATGACCCCAATCGTCGCATTAAACTGTCTTTCCAATTCGTTCAACCATCGACGAACGCGATGCGCAAATTCCGCAACCACTGATTCGTCCATCGTCGCCACGTTACCTCGCCCACGAGGTAAACCAGGCAGGCCTATGTTGGAAACACGAAGTGGGACTAATTTTCCTGAGGATGACCAGACCGCACATACTGGCAGAATCTTGTTCTTCGCGAACGCGACATCGATGCCTACGTAGATTTCATTTCCGCCCATTTTGAGGTTCCGTGTCTGCACTCATACAAATGAGCCTATGTTTTTCACCAGTACTGAACGCAACCTTCAACAAAAGGCATTAGAAACGCATAGGTGTATGAGGTTTTTGTTTCCCTATTGACTAGGCCACAGCTGCGGAAAACTCTGAATATAGGTCACCGGGCAATTTGTGCTGGAGTTTCCAGGTAATAGCCATTGGTCGTTCAGAGTAATGCGAAACATAGGTCGCTGGCCCCAAGAACCAGAAGGCTCTCTCATCCGATGATTTTCTCGCGAAGAGCATAATCGACGAATCATTTCTCACGTGATTGATGTACCGCTGGCCCGTCGGACTGCTGGTACGCGTTCCAGACTGACTTTCCCAATGAATGAGTTCCCGGCTAATAGCATAGTCCCGATATGAGGTCGTGGGCGAAAAGTTGCCTTTCGACTTATCTAGCGTGAAGGCCAATATATCTGAGCGTGCTGCTTGAGCATGGTACGCCCCTTCCCGCCACGGCTGCACCAATGCGCTTTCTAGGTTTCCGATGCCAAAAGCGGCAAGAATTTCGATCCTGGTATATCGGCCATGTATTCTCAAAGGCAAATTATCTTGTTGTGTGACTTCGTGGTGCAGGTGGTCTATTCGTTTGCGCAACAGCGCAAAAACCTCCTCCAGTTCTGAAAGAATCTGGGGATGGCTCCACAGGTGGCGTAGCCCTTCGTCCAAACTCGCTTCCCTTGTCAGCACCTTGTCAAAAATCGAAGCAATTAGCATTCTTAAGAGGCGTTTTTCATATGTGGATTTTTGTTCAATGTTCGGCAGGCTATTTTGAGAAACTAGCTCGAGATAACTCCCCAGTCTTTCATCATCATCAATATGCAAGACACGGCCGATAGCTCGCCTCAGCGTCGATTCATGAT
>CAYGNA010000767.1:0-1648 GCA_964351065.1 uncultured Pseudomonadales bacterium | reverse complement strand
TCCTTGCCTCACCCACAAGCCGAGCGCCATTCCAGGACCAGCAGAGTGTTTACCACGGCAACACCGGATACGCCGCCATGACCGCAGAGCTTGATGCCGGCGTGGGACAGATTCTTGCGGCACTGGATGAACTTGGCCTGGGCCCGGACACCTACGTGATCTACACGTCGGACAACGGTGGTGAAGCTGACACGCCGGTTACCAGCAACGTGCCGCTCGCGTTTGGCAAGACCCATGTGCACGAAGGCGGAATTCGGGTACCGCTCATGCTGCGCGGACCCGGTATTAAACCTGGCAGCGCCAGCGACACCCCGGTGGTGGGCTATGACTTCTTCCCGACCATCGCAGATTGGCTGGGCATTGATGCCGAACTGCCCGCGCAACTGGACGGTGGCAGTCTCGCCCCCCTGCTGGCTAATCCTGACCTGGCGGCAGTTGAGCGGCCAACACCCTTTATGGTGTGGTACTACGGCGCCTACCGGAATTTCAAACATGTGGTGCCCCAGGCCGCCATCCGCGATGGCGATGACAAACTGATCTGGAACCTGGAGTCTGACGAGGTTACTCTGTTTGACCTTGCACTCGACATCAGCGAGACCACCAATCTGAGGCGGTTCAGACCAGCGCGGGCCGAAGCGTTGCACAATACACTTAAGGACTACCTCAAAGCGGTTGGCGTCAGGCTGCCCGTTCATAACCCCAATTACGATCCGACCAAAGACAAGGGGCTCATTCGCCCGGCGTTTTAGCAATCGCCTGCAGGCTCAAGCACCGGTGCATTTAGTATGATTGGCTGGCTGATGCGCCGGTATTTGGCTGCTTGTGTTCTGGACCTAAACGTCGACTGGGCTGCGCATCCCGCGTTGGTGAAGGCCAACAACATGCGTATAGATCTGCGTTGTGGCCAGGTCGTTGTGCCCCAGAATCTCCTGGATATTCCTGATATCCGTCCCGTGCTCCAGCAGTCGAGTGGCAAAGCTGTGACGGAAGGTATGACAGCCGGACTTTTTGTTTATTCCCGCCCGCTTGATAGCTGATTTCACCGCCCGCTGGAAGGTCTGCTCCGTTACATGGTGACGGCGTTGTACCCCGGTACGCGGATCAACTGACAAGTTCGGAGCAGGAAAGACATACTGCCATGCCAGCGCGATCTCTGCGTCTGGATATTTCCTTGCCAGGGCGTAAGGCAAGTAGACTGAACCGAAACCATCCGCAAGATCCCTCGCATGCTGGACCCGGACAAATTCCAGTTGTTGATGAAGTCGATCCCGCGCCGATTCCGGAAGCAGGGTTTGCCTGGATTTCAGGCCTTTGGCCTCGCGCACAATAATGAATCCACGGTCCAGGTCGACATCCTTGACTCTGAGGCGGGCGGTTTCCGACACTCGCAATCCACTGCCGTACATGAGTAACGCGGCGAGTTTGGCTGTGCCCGCAAGCAAATCGATTATCCTCATGGCCTCCTGGTGTGTGAACACCGTAGGAAGCTGTCGTGGCCTGCTGGTATAGGTAAATGTCAGCTGCCCGAGTTCCTGCTTAAGAAACTTCTGATACAGGAATGCCAGTGCGTTCAGCGCGGTCTTTTGCGTGTTGGGCGACACATTGCGTTGTGTCGCCAGATGCTCGAGAAACGCCTCCACTTCCCGAC
>CAYGNA010000766.1:0-1649 GCA_964351065.1 uncultured Pseudomonadales bacterium | reverse complement strand
ATTGACGAGTCAGTGCGTACTGCGCGCAAGGCTGGCGACAGGCCGGCATGGGAGAGAGCATTCGAAGCCCGCTGGTGTGGTGTGGGATTCGCCGCCCGCGACCCTGCGCGCTTTGCGGAGATTTCAAACCTCAGCTGGAACGCCAGTCCCAACCGGGATGCCCGCTGGGACCCACGCGTTTCGCCAAGCCCGAGTTACTGGGGCAAAGCGCAGATGCCATGCCTTTTGATCTATGGCGAAGATGACAAAAACGGTACCCCAAAGAACGCCCTGGATCTGCAAGGGCGTATTCAGGGATCAAAACTGATCATGCTGCCAAACGCGGGCCACTTCGTTATTCGCGAGGAAGAAGACCGGGTTCTCGAGGCAATCACGGAATTCGCTAACGAACTTTGAAATAAACATAACAATGATAGAGGGATATCATGATGAAGCACTTAATCGACGCCAGACTCATCACGCTGGCGCTGGTAACACTGGTTGTGGGCTGTGGTGAGCAGACTGCAACAACTACCCCGCCGGCTGCGGCAACGCCAGTCGAAGCCGGGACGACCGCAGCACCTGCCACACCCGCGCAGGATCCGAGAAACACGTCACCGCTGACGATGCCAGGCGACACCATCGTTGCGCATCCCGAGCGTAGCGGCGCGCGCAATGCTTACTTTGGTGACCTGCACGTCCATACAACCTACTCATTCGATGCGTTTGCCTTTGGAACACTGAATACGCCCTATGACGCCTATCGCTACGCCCGTGGAGAAAAAATCAAACATCCCGCTGGTTTTGATATCCAGCTACGCCAGCCGCTGGACTTTTATGCGGTGACTGACCACGCAATGTTTCTGGGTGCCTCACGACAGGCTGCCGATCCGTCAACTGAATTCTCCAAACACCCGCACGTCCAATATATGCATGGCCTGAATGCGCCAGACCAGTTGGTACCGGGCACCAATGCAAATCGTGGCAAAGCGTTTTCCTCCTTTCTAAGCGAAACCCTGACAGCAATTGCCGATGGCACACTTGAGGAAGAAGTCATTAACAATATTGCACGAGACGCCTGGGCGGATACCGTCAACGCAGCTGAGCAGTACTATGTGCCGGGCAAGTTCACCACTTTTGTCGCTTACGAATACACCAGTTCCTCTAACGACCGGGGCAATCTGCATCGCAACGTGTTTTTCCGCACTGCCGACAAACTGCCCTCCATGCCTTTCTCAAGGTTTCACAGCCAGGACCCCGAGGGATTGTGGGACTGGATGGATGATCTTCGCGAAGCCGGCATAGAAACACTGGCAATCCCACACAACTCAAATGGCTCCAACGGTCAAATGTTCAAGCTGGTGGACTGGGCCGGCGACCCACTGGACGACAGCTACGCAGAAAAGCGAATTCGCAATGAACCGCTGGTCGAAATTACGCAGATCAAGGGCACTTCAGAGACACATCCGCTGTTATCCGACAACGATGAATGGGCTGATTTCGAGATCATGCCTTATCGCATCGCCACATTACTCGAGAGTGAACCAAATGGCTCCTATGCCCGGCAGGCACTGCTGAACGGCCTGGCAATGCAGGACAAAGGTATCGAGAACCCGTTCAAATTTGGCTTTGTCGGAGCATCGGACACACACACCGCAGCCATCTCTGAT
>CAYGNA010000765.1:0-1659 GCA_964351065.1 uncultured Pseudomonadales bacterium | reverse complement strand
CCTCGCACCCAGACGCCCGGCAGAAAACCCTAGGCCCTACACCACTCCGATCAAAGCGAAAGACGAACTCGGTTGGGTTGCAGAAAAGGGTATAGAAGACATATGCCGAGATGCCTGGCGCTGGCAACAGCAGAATCCGGACGGTTACACCTAGTTTTTGTCAGAGTACAAATTTAAAGCTGGCTATCTCCTGCCAACCTGCGATTTATAAACCGGGATGATCCCGATAGCGCCTCAAATTTGCGGTCGAACAGGGCTTTTCCTGCAGGAGCCAGTTAAAGCAAATGCGTCCCGCGGCTTTCGCTCACTTCAAAGAGCGCTGGCGTTACCCCCGTGGCAGATTCGTATCCTGCGGCCACCGCACAATTATGCTCATCGACCGCATCCTTGTGCACCAGGGCGATCGCACACCCGCCAAACCCTGCTCCCGTCATGCGCGCGCCAAGTACGCCTGATTCACGCAGGCTAAGTTCAACAATCAAATCCAGTTGCGGACCCGTCACGCAATAGTTGTCACGCAACGATGCATGGCTTTGGGTCATCAGTCTCCCAACCTGTTTCAGATCAGTCGCCGCCAGCGCCCTGGCAGCACTAACAACTCGCGCCTGTTCACCCACTATATGGATGAGCCTCGGGGCGAGGGTTGGGGCAACATGTGGCAGTACCAAGTCAAGTTCCGCAAGCGCCAGATCAGAACACAATGTGGCTGGTTTGTAAGTTCCGCCGAGCCCTGTGCAGATTACGCTGATTTCCCGCACTCGCTCAGCATAGGCAGAGGCAGCGAGAGTTCTTGGCTGCTTCGTGTCCATGACAACAATCGCGTAATCTCCAAAATCAGCCTCTACCCGATCCCAGGTGAGGCTTGCACAGTCAAGGCGAATAACCCCGCCGAGCGCCACAGAAGCCTGATCCATAATTCCACACGGAACGCCAACAAACTGATTTTCAGCCTGCTGACATAATCGCGCCAGCAAAAGTCTCTCACTCTCCTCCTCCCATGACTTCCCAATAATAGTCTGGAAGGCGGCTGCTACAGCAAGGGAAATAGAAGCCGAACTTGACAATCCACCCGCCGCAATATTGTCGCTGACACACAAATCAAGCCCGAGGCCGACCGGCAATTCAAGGAGCCTGGCTACTCCCACAACGTAGTCTACGAAACTGTTCTGACGATCAGGAAAAGGGGTTAGAGGAAACGATGCCAGCTTGCCAAATCGACTGGAAAAGACTCGCACCTCACCACTATCGTTTTTAGCGAATGCAGCCCAGGTGCCGCGATTGATTGCCATGGGCAAAACCAGCCCACCACAATAGTCGATATGTTCACCAATGAGATTTACGCGCCCGGGCGAAAACAGGGAATAATCCGGGGCGCGGGAAAAGACCTTGCGAAAACTGGTAACTGCGTCGGTCACACTGCGTTATAGAGCCTTGGTTTGGAGACAAGCTTCTTACCCTGCATTTCAGGCGGTAAATATTCCTGATGGGCTGCCAGCAACTCATTGGTCATTGCTCGAATGTCATCCAGTGTCAGCACTGAAGCCGTTAGGGGATCAAGGCACATGGCATGAAACACAAGTTCCGGGTCAGCTTGTTGTGAAGCCAGCACGGCAAGCCGCTGAAGATTGATTTGATTGCAGTAGATGGGTGGCAGATCCT
>CAYGNA010000764.1:0-1662 GCA_964351065.1 uncultured Pseudomonadales bacterium | reverse complement strand
CCAAGAGGAGGCACCACGTGGCATCGCTGGGATGAAGGCTACAGCCAGCCGCGCAGCATCCCTAATGTATGGGAGTGGGCTCAGGGTATCAGAGGTGGCCCGACTCAGGGTTCAGGATGTTGATTTTAGTCGGGGCTTTATCGTCGTCAGGGAAGCGAAAGGCTTGAAATCGCGTCAGACTTTATTGCCTAAATCGCTACTAGAACGTCTTGAAAGACAACGTGATTTAGTCGAAATACAACATGCCGCAGACCTGGCTGACGGCTACGGCTCTGTCTATCTTCCCTACGCACTGGAACGAAAGTATCCGAACGCCAGTCGGGAACCGGGTTGGCAATACCTGTTCCCTGCACGCGAATTGTCCATCGACCCCCGATCAGGCGAGTTGCGTCGCCATCACCTCACCGAGCAGACCTTTCAACGTGCTGTCAGGCAGGCAATCAGAAAGGCTCGCATTCAAAGAAAGTCCGGCTGTCATACCTTTCGCCACAGCTTTGCGACGCGCTTGCTTGAACAGGGTACCGATCTACGGAGCATCCAGGAAATTCTTGGGCACAGTGACATTTCGACAACACAGATTTATACCCACGTGGTTGGTCTGCACCAGCGCGGTATACTAAGTCCCGTAGACAATTAGCATCCAGCCTGTTTCTATTGCGCAAGCCAACCATTCTGTAATCCCCACCGAACCTCCAGCATTCGCCATAATGTTGCCACCTTTCTGACGCTACGCCACCCGAATCCTCCCGCTAAATGGACGTGTCAGAACGGGAGACGTCGATGGCGTTTGATGCAGGATTCAAGACCAGAAAAATTCCGCGGGAACAGATGCTGAACCCGCCGCCACGAGTGAGATGGGTACGCGGCAGTTCGCCCGCGTGGCTGTGGGCGATTCTCATACTTAGCGCAATCACCCTTGCACTGTTTGCTATCGATTCGTATGGGAGCGAAAACCGCCCCAACGCGACCCCGGAAGTCGAAAGTGGCGAACTGCTGTTTGTGCAGGGCAATCAATACGTGGCAGCCCTGCATCTGAATACCAACGTAGAGAGCACCATCACCGGCATCATTGCGCGCACCACGCACACGCAGCGCTTTCGCAATCAAACGGGTACCTGGCAAGAAGCCGTTTACGTTTTTCCCTTGCCTGAAGATGCAGCAGTTGACGCCATGCACATGACCATAGGCGATCGTATCATTCGCTCCAAGATTCGTGAGAAGGAAGTGGCGCGCAAAATCTACGACACGGCAAAGTCAGAAGGTAAGCAGGCAGCGCTTACGGCACAGTCGCGGCCCAATCTGTTTACACAATCCGTCGCGAACATTCCGCCATTCGAAACCATCGAAATCGTGATCCGCTTCGTTCACCAGGTTCGCTATGACAACGGCCAATTCAGTTTGCGGCTACCACTAACGCTAACGCCTCGATACATGCCGGGCGAGCCTGCTGGCGAATCACAAAAAAGATTTGCCTGGTCGACGCCAACAGACCAGGCACCTGACACAGGGCAGATTTCACCACCCATGCAATCTGAAAGCGAGCAGGCGCTAATCGGCGACAACCGCGCCAGGATTCATATCGCATTGAATGCGGGCTTGCCGCTCGACACCATCCAAAGCCCCTCTCACGACATCACTGTGGTGCGCAGGGAAGATACACAT
>CAYGNA010000763.1:0-1664 GCA_964351065.1 uncultured Pseudomonadales bacterium | reverse complement strand
ATTCATCAAGCGTCCTGCCGGGTCGCTCACCACTGTACAGTTACCCTGGCGCCCCTCGAACACCTTTCCTCTGGCCGGGCGGTCTGGTTGAATTTCCAGCGCCGGTCATCCCCCTGCTTGGCTTACCCTATCTGGGCGGCATCTACCTGCGCTATCTGCCCTCTTCTCTGCTTCCATTGCTGCTCCGACTGGATCGCGCTGGAACAGTAAAGTGGAGCTACTGCCATCCCTATGACATCAGCACAGATGAACCGTCATTCAACATGGTGGGCGTCAGTCCGTGGGCTAACCGTTTACTGATGTGGAATCGTACCAACACCCTGCATAAGCTCGAGCGTTTGCTCAAACAACCTTCGCTCAACTGGCAACCCGGATTCAGAAGTCTGATCTCGACACCTTCAGCACCTTCAGCACCTTCAGCACCTTCGATCCTAAGGACCCTCCCGGCCCTACCAACGTTTGTGCCGGATCAAATCGCATAGATAGACAAAGATGGACCAAGCAGATCCACCACCGATGCAGGTAACCGCGTCCATAGTCTGCCGAGTGTCACGAGGCGCGGGTTACCGGGATTGAGTTCAGGGATCTTTGCGCCATTACGACAGTGAAAGCTGGATGCCAGTCCGCGCTCGGCTGCACCAAAATTTTTCTTGAACTGCCACGCGCCAGACCCGACCGTACTGCGACCAAAGTCAAAAGTGGTGCATCCCCTGCTCGCCGCGTGATTCATCAACGTGTAATAGAGAAATGGAAAAGCCCCCAGCGCTCTTGCAGTTGGCAGTCCGGCACCATAGTACGGCAGTACCTGGTCCTTAAAATAAAAGCTGAGCACGCTGCAAACGGGCTGATCCGCGTGCCAGACAGTAGAAACCTCGAGCGCATCGCCAAATATCTGTTCGAGTGCCGTGAGCCACCTGCGTGGATAAACAGGTGTGCCAAGCGCCTGCACACTGCGACAGTAGACCCGGTAAAAAGCGGACAAATCCCGATCCCTGGTTACGGGTAGCCCAAGCTCAATTGCCTTTCGAACCACAGCGCGCTGCCGCACTCGTATGCTGGCGAGATTGCCAGCCGCATCATCAACCAGCGGCAAAGAAAACGTGGCGAACGTATCGACTTGGTGCCAGTCCGTGCCATCAACACTGGTACCCCGCAGTTCCACAATATTAGCGTCCAGGCTGGCGGCTAGGACGCGCGCCTCGTTGATCAGCATGGCCAGACTCGTCGTATCGTCGGCCAGTGGTCCACCGTAAACACAAAACGGCGACGATATCAGTGCGCGGCCAAGCAATGGCCTTGTGACCAGGGTAAGTGGCAGAACGCCTGTGATCGCATCACCCCGGCGAGTGAGCAGGTTGCAACAGGTAAACCCAAAAACATCTTCGGCAACGCGCGACCAGCCGCTCAGGTGGCAGAAAGTTGATGCTGCGTGTCGAAGGATAAACTCGTCCCACGCCGGATCGACCCCGGCACCTTGACGCTCAATCCTGATCACGTGTCAACTCCAGGTAAAAAGAAGCCCCAACGAGCCCAGCAAGTGGCGACTGGGCTGACACTGAGCCCGGTCCTATCGGCAAGGTTATCTTCAGCTCAACGGCCGTGAAGCCGAGCGGCACAGCTCGCTCAACAAGCTGTTTCGGGGCATGAAAGTACTGGGGGAATAT
>CAYGNA010000762.1:0-1667 GCA_964351065.1 uncultured Pseudomonadales bacterium | reverse complement strand
GTATAGGGTCCGATGATGTAGCGGCTGTCGGGCTGCGAGGCGAGCCGCTGCCAGTCTTCAAACTGGGGACCGAAGAATACGTCGTACCAACCGCCAATCATGAGGACGGGGATTGCGATGTTCTCCGGCACCTCTCGAACAGCCACCGTGTCCTGTTGTTGCCAATGGTCATCCAGCGGTGACTCCGCAGAGAGCATCGCGCGGTACCAGGGCATGGGGACGCCGAATACTTGCCTATCGACATCAATGTGCGGTCGGTAACGCACTGCTTGCTGGTATTCCTCACCGGCGCTTCCAATCACGGAATTGGACTCCCGCATCATACTGGCCCACGCGGTATAGGTTTCATGACGAAGCATGCCGTCCTGGTACATGACGCCGCGGATGTCGGTCGTATACATCGCCGGGACGATGGTCTTCAACTCCGGCGGTGCCCCACCCGCCAGTGCTGCAAACTGAACCGATGCAAGGTAAGACGAGCCCACCATGGCGATATTGCCATCCTGAAAGGGCTGGTTCGCCAGCCAGTTCAGGGTGTCGCGTCCATCGCTGATTTCGTTGTTGGTACCCGGGTCCCAGCCACCTTCCGACTTACCCTGGCCACGCGTGTCCTGCAAGGCGCACGCGTAACCGTAGAGTACGAAGCGACCACACAGGGTTTCGCGCAGAATTAGGCTCACTTGCGCGTATGGGCTACGAATCAGGACCGCTGGGAAGGGACCATCACCGGCCGGTAATTGCACCGCGGTGAACAGTCGGGCACCGTCCTGCATTGCGACCATGGCCTCGAACTGTTCACCCGCACCATGCGTAAAAGGCGGCAACCCGGCACTCATCCGCATGAGTTCCTGGCGGTTGAGGTAGATCACCGCACCGGCGATGACCAGTGAAACAATCACCAGGACCAACCCGCGTTTCCAATTCATTGACTGCCCCTTTCAGTTATTCCCTTTGGGTAATGTTCTTAGTATAGCGCTGCGGGCACATTAATGAATTGCATTAATTTGCTGCATGGCCGAGAATCCGAGCCATTAAACGGGTTGTGAGTACGTCAATATGCAAGTGACTATCCTTGGCAGCGGATCACCGCTGGTTGTCCCCGATCGCGCCGGCCCGGCCACGCTGGTTCAGGTTGCCGGTCACAACCTGCTGTTCGACTGTGGTCGTGCGGTACTGATGCGTGCTGCGGCCAAAAGCGTGACCGCTCGTAATCTCACAGCGCTGTTCGTCACCCATATGCACAGCGACCACACCACGGACTACAACGACGTCATCACGACCCGTTGGATCTCGAGCGCAGAACCCAATCCACTCACGGTATTCGGCCCGAATGGCTTCGGGGCATTCACGGAAGCCACGCTCGCCATGCTGGGCAACGATATCGGCTACCGCATGGAACACCATGCGGACCTGAACGAACCACCCCAGGTCAACGTTCAGGAAGTCAGCGACGGCCTCGTCTTCGAAGCAGGTGGCGTGAAGGTGCTGGCTGCACCCACGGATCACAGTCCCGTTCATCCCACCGTGGGTTTTCGCATCGAAGCAAACGGTAAGTCCGTGTGTATCGCCGGAGATACCGTACCTTGTGCGGGACTCGATCGACTGGTGAAAGATGCCGACATCTATGTGCAGACCGTGGTGAACCGGCCGCTCATCGAAGCCGTTCC
>CAYGNA010000761.1:0-1672 GCA_964351065.1 uncultured Pseudomonadales bacterium | reverse complement strand
GTGCGGGATTACGTACGAATATCCCTTGATGCCGGCCGGGTTGCTGCCTATGGGCTCGACTACATTGATGTGCAGCGCCGCCTGCAGGCGGAGAACTTTTATATATCTGGCGGTACCCTGCGGATGGGTGCGCGCGAATACCAGGTGCGGCCGATTGGGCGATTTGTGGACCTTGATGCGATTGCCGAAGTGCCACTGAATGCCAAAGGACTAAAGCTGCGCGATGTCGCCAAGGTTGAGATGGTGCCCAATGAGGAAAACGATCGCCGGCGGGTCAACGGTGAACGCTCCCTTGGGGTTTCCGTTTACAAGCGGCCTGAGGCTAACCTGGTTCAGGTATCGCGCGATATTGAAGTCGCGATGGAGGATATCCGTCAGGATCCGGTTTTTGTCGATACGCGATTTTTCTCTCTCGATAGCCAGGCTGATACTGTACTTAAATCACTTAACGACCTGCGTGACAGCGGTCTGCTGGGCGGTCTCCTTTCTGTGCTTGTTCTGTTTGCGTTTCTGCGCCAGTTTCGGGTGTCGCTGTTGATTGCCATCACTGTACCGCTTGCGCTCTGCGCTACCCTGGGGGTGATGTACTTCATGGGGATGACGCTCAACATCCTGTCGGTGGTGGGGCTGATGCTGGCAATTGGGCTGCTTGTCGATAACAGCGTTGTTGTCTCTGAAGCCATTGCGCTGCGGCGGCGTGAACCCGGGATAAGTCCCATGGCGGCAGCAGATCGCGGCGTATCTGAAGTTGGGCTGGCAATTACAGCGGGTACCCTGACAACCATCGTTGTATTTCTGCCGTCATTCATGACAGACAACCCTCAGGTGGCTATTGTCCAGCAGAACATTGCGCTACCACTGTGTACCGCGCTGCTGGGTTCGCTGCTGGTGGCTCAGACGCTGGTGCCTACAGTGATGGCCAGGCTCCCGATGCCCAGGCAGGAGAAGCAGCATCGCATGATTGATGCGCTTGCCGCCGGCTACGAGGTCATGGTGCGGCTGACACTCAGGTTCCGGTTCTTCAGTTTTCTGGTGGCGGCCGCCATTGCTGGCAGTGGTTACTTCGTCTACCAGCAGCTTGAAGTCAATATGAATCCAGAAGAGGAATCGCCGCGCCTGCAGCTAAATTATTTTGTCAGGGGTTCGATGGATATCGAGTACATCGAGAGTTTTGTTGAGCGGGTTGATGCCTACCTGCTGGCGAACCGGGAAGAGTTTGAGATTGATAATATCTTCACCTCCTATGACACTGATCGGGGTAAAACAATCATCAACCTGGTTGGTGATCACAGACAGGCACCCAAAGAGATTGAAGAAAAGATAACAGCCAATATCCCGGAATTGCCCAATATTGTGCTGCGGTTCTCCAGCCAGAGCAGAGGGTTTGGGGGTGGCGGCCGTGGCCCTGGTGGTGGCGGTGGCCTTGGGTTACGCATCACTGGCGATTCAACAGACGAACTGCTGCGCATTGGTGATGACATTGTTTCTGTGCTTGAACAACATCCCATGCTGGCAAATGTTCAGCACGATGGTGAAACCGGGCGCGATGAAATCCGTATCAGGGTGAAGCCCGAGCGGGCCAGCCAGATGGGGGTGACGGCGAGTTCAATTGCCCAGGCGGTGTCTATCGCCATCGGTAGCCGCAATTTGCGCCGCGGTTTTGTTGAGGGGG
>CAYGNA010000760.1:0-1679 GCA_964351065.1 uncultured Pseudomonadales bacterium | reverse complement strand
GTGTACGCATAACCACAATCATGCCCACAACAAATGCAATCACCTCGGCGATGAGCGTGGCTGCCGCAACACCGGCTACGCCAAGACCGAAACCAACAACAAACACCAGGTCCAGCAGTATGTTGGTGCCGTTTAGCAGGAGTTGGATCACCAGCAGTGCCCGGGTTCGTTGCTGCCCAAGCAACAATCCCGCAATCGCAAGGTTGGCCAGGCTAACGGGTGCGCCCAGAATGCGAATGAAAAAGTACGTCTGTGCCGCGGTCTCAACGCCGGCGCTGCCTTCAATAAGGCGAAACGCAAGCGCGGCCAGGGGCAACTGTAGGCAAAAAAGCACAAGGCCGATACCAGCCCCCACCAGCAGTGCACGATAGAACGAGGCTGCTACCTCAGCCTGGTTGTTAGCGCCCAATGCCTGGGCGACAAGCCCGGTTGTCCCCATGCGCAGGAATCCAAAGCCCCAGTAGAGGAAGCTGAAGATCATGCCGCCAATGGCGATGGCGCCAATCAACGCGGCATCGCCCAGGTTACCTATCACAGCGGTATCCACCAGCCCCAGCAGAGGGGTTGAGAGATTGGACAGAATGATTGGCCAGGCAAGTTGCAACACGGTCAGGCGAGAGATTGGATTTGTCTTCATGCCCTGGATCATGGCGTGGTCTGTTCCTCGAATCGGGTATCATACCGACCAAAACTGGTGGGGGAAAACGATGGACGAAGAACGTATTCCGGTAATTATCGGCACGGCGCAACTTGTTGACAGGGATGCGGATGTGGATCGGCATATTGAACCGCTGGAGATGCTGGCACAGGTCGCCACCGGGGCGGCGGAAGATGCCGGTGGTGGTGCCAGTATGCTGGGTATGATTGATACCGTTGCGCTGGTGGCAACGGCAGGCTGGAACCCGGTCAATGCACCAGGCCTGCTTGCCCAGCGGATTGGTGCGCGGCCAAAGCGGGAGTTCACGACGGGCACTGGCGGCCAGGTTGGTGTGACCCTGCTCAACCATGTTGCGAGCGAGATTGTTGAGGGTCGAACCGGGCTTGCGTTTGTTGGTGGTTGCAATAACCTCAAAGTCCTGATGAAGGCGATTTCGATAGGCAAACAACTCACCTGGACCAGGGGAGGGGAGGGCACGCCTATCAACATTGGTGGTGACCAGCCTGGCAGCAGCGAACTTGAAGGTCGCTATGGCCTGAAACAACCGCCGGACATTTATCCGCTGTTTGAAAACGCGCTTCGCGCCAGACTTGGGCTCGGCCTCGCCGCCCACCAGCAACGAATGGGTAACCTGTTCACAGGTTTCACTCGTGTTGCTGCAGCTAATCCATATGCCTGGTTTCCGGTAGAACGGTCGGCTGATGAACTGACCAGGGTGACGGCGAACAACAGGATGATTGCCTATCCTTATCCGAAGTACCTGAACGCCATACTTAACACCGAGCAGGCAGCAGGGTTGATGGTGTGCTCCGTTGCAAAAGCCAAAGCGCTGGGTGTGCCGCCGGATCGCTGGGTGTACTGGCACGGCGGCGCACATAGTGAAGAGCGTGCCTGGTGGGCCAGTGAGCGACCTGATTTTACCCAGTGTCCTTCAATGAAAGACACGCAGGTGAGTGCACTTGCCAATGCGGACATCAAGCTGGGCGATATTGACTTTTTCGACTTTTACAGTTGTTTTCCC
>CAYGNA010000759.1:0-1692 GCA_964351065.1 uncultured Pseudomonadales bacterium | reverse complement strand
GCGCTTCCGCGCCGCAGTCGATCATCAGCTCGGGCTGGCCGTCGCGCTCGAGCACGGCCGAGGGCGAGCGCAGCGCGGGGGGGGGGGACCAAGACCGGCTGGGGCTTGGGGAGGAGCACGGGCAGGGGGGCCCGCCGCACGCAGCGGAAAAAAGCAGTACCCCGCGCCGGCAGCGAACAATCCAGCAGAAGAAAACCTATAATATATTAATTATTTCAATCACTTAAAGCATTTTTCTATAATCAACTTTAACAAAATAATGCCTGTTTTAGCCAGAAATTCAACGCGGCTTCACCAATATCTTGGCATGCTTGTCCGGATCAGCCAGATCTTCAAAGGCCTGTGGTACGCCCTCAATATCAACAACTCCGGTAATCATCGGCGCAACATCAAGTCGCCCCTCGGCGATATCTGCCAGGGTCGCCGCAAATTCCTCGCCGGTATAACCGAGCACAAACTGCAGGTTCAGTTCCTTGTTGATGCCCTGCAGAGGCTCTATCACATCAGATTCCATGCATACTCCAACAACCACAATCCGCGAGCCACGCTCAGCGCCCTTCATCATTGCGCCAAGGACCCCCGGTACCCCCACACATTCAAAATAGACGCCTGTGCGATACAGTTTTCTACCGGTCAGTGGATTGGGTGGCAGATCCACACCGGCGGCATCGCGGCCGGCGACTTCAGCCCAACTGCGGTAGGGAGAGCTTGTCGCCGGATCAATAACAATATCCGCGCCCAACCGTTCAGCCTTGGCGCGTCTCGCGGGACTGAAGTCCGCTGCAATCACCGGGCCAACGCCAAGTGCCTTAAGGGACTGTATGACCGCCAGTCCGACAGGACCACAACCAATTACCAGAGGCACTTCGCCTGCGGTGATGCGGGACATCAGCACCGCATGGCGGCCCACTGCCATCGGTTCAGTCAGCGCTGCAAGATCAGCGTCGAGGCCATTGGGTACTGGCAGCAGCAGGTCTTCCTGCAGCACCATCTGTTCAGCATAACCACCAGGCACCAGGTCAGAATAGCCGACGGTCAGCGCGCGCCCACCACGCAGCAGCATTGGGACAGACACAACACGGTCACCTTCGCTGAACCGACTCCCTGCTGGCGTGAGAATTTCTGCACAGAACTCATGTCCCATGACAATATCGCGGTCGAGGTTCATCTCGAAGGTGCCACCACTGCTGCGTGACCCTTCTACCAGCGCGTGAGCATGCTTGAGTGTATGAAGGTCAGAACCACAGATTCCGCAGGCGAGTGTGCGAACAAGCACCTCCCCCGGTCCTGGCGACGGCGCAGGGATATCGGCAACAACAAGGGATTTGTCTCGCATGACTGCTGCAAGCATGGGGTTACTCCTGTATCAGGCGGTACCTTTGGCCACTTCAAGCACCTGGGTCGCAAGTTTGTTGTTTGGCAGTATTTCGTAAAACACATCCTGGCTATCTGCTCCCTTTACAGGATGCTCATTCTCCCAGCGACCAACGCGTCCTTCCCTGATGACCAGATCACGCTCTTTGCCTGACACATCCGGAAAACGGCCAACAAACATCGTTTCCTGGACCTCACCAACCTTGACGCGGATTTTTCTGAGCGATATTTCCGACTGCAGCTTCCGGAAACCTTCGGTCGCCAGCAGGATGCCATTAACGTTGTAGCGAATCTGGTGCTGCCCCTTTTCACCCCGGG
>CAYGNA010000758.1:0-1693 GCA_964351065.1 uncultured Pseudomonadales bacterium | reverse complement strand
ACTCCGGCCCTGCGGGCCTCCGGTCGAGACGACCGCATAGCGGTCGTTTCGACCGCGCCCTCGTCATTTCGACCGAAGCGGAGAAATCTCACAGGCCCGACGCAGAGATCTCTCCACTCCGGCCCTGCGGGCCTCCGGTCGAGACGACCGCATAGCGGTCGTTTCGACCGAAGCGGAGAAACCTCGAGGATTGTAAAAAAAGAGATCTCTCCATTCCGGCCTGACGGCCTCCAGTCGAGATGACGGCTACCTTGTCGTTTCGACCGGAGTGCCGTAGCCACGGAGTTTATGTCGTTTCGACCGGAGCCGCATGTGCGGCGGAGCGGAGAAACCTCAAAACCGGGATCCCTCCAATTCGGTCGGGATGACGGGAGTGCGAGGTCCCTCCACTTCGGTCGGGACGACGGCGCAGGCTAGCGTGGCTTTCTCACGTTTTCGATAATCTCGGGGTATGACCTTTTGACAGCAGGATCGGCGGCTACCCTTGCTATGGCATCAGGGAGGCTGGTCGAACCTGACAGTTCAAGGTAAGCCACACCAAGATGAGGGAAATCCGCCGCGACTTGCAGCCCGCAACGTTGCGCCACCGTTGCCGCAGACGTCCCCGGCTGCAGCCAGGTGACTATCTTGCCAGTCACCACAGCCGGCTTACCGGTGCGCGGATTGTAGGCCATCTGGTAAGGAGATGAAGGCAGGTTGCGCTGTTCTTTCCGTGGCTCCCCGCCCAGCGACAGCTGATATCGACCCAACTGCCGACGCCATTCTGCATTAACCGGTGAAGCGGCAGAATCAACAGCAACAACCCCCTCAGGGACCAGTCGATAGCTATCGTGTTCTCCGGCCACTTCAATTCCTGTTGCCCGCGTGCGCAGCAGTTCTGCCTCGGCGTTGTCTCGCGACTCCGCCAGCAATGATGCGGGCATCAAAGCCAGGAGAGCAATAATAGACGCGGACGCCAATTGTTTCCGTATTCTGTTAACGGCCATAAAAGCGCATCCCCCAATCCGTAAGCGTACCGGTCTCGCCGGTCAGACTGTCAACAACCTTAATCGTCCAGTTGCCATTCGCAGGTTCGCCGTAAAAAGCATTCGACATGAGTTCCAATTCCAGGTCAGCACCCGTGAACACACTACGAATAGTAAACAGCACCGAGCGTGTGCCAGATGGTGAGGTCAGTTCAATCCCAAGATCGCTGGTTCGCGGATGCGTCAGGATAAGCCCGACCCGCACCGACTCTACAACCAGGTTATTGTTCACAGCGATGGTGTTTGTTGCCCCCTCGATAGAATTGTCAGGAATAGTCAAACCCAGCGCACTGACACTAGCCGCGTCATACTCGGTCACCACCTGGGTACCAAGGCTACCCAGCGTATAGTTCGCGGCTGCAAGTACTGCTGCGCCGACATCAATCCGACCAAAGCCATACCAGTTATGGAACTTGAAGCCGGCCGCATTGGTGGTCCAGGCCGGTTCCGCGATGTAATCACCATCACCCAGGGCAATGGTGAGCGGTGCAATGCTGGCGTCAACCTGCGTTGAGGTGGTGGCCAGGATGTGTTTGACGTCCCGCCAGGTCAGATCCGGCCTGGCCTCCAGAATAAGCGCGATGGCCCCCGAAGCAACCGGTGCGGCAGAGGATGTGCCATTAAATGTAGAGGTATAGTTGCAGTTCGGGTTGTCCGCGCTCTTGCCC
>CAYGNA010000757.1:0-1695 GCA_964351065.1 uncultured Pseudomonadales bacterium | reverse complement strand
GACTTGATAGAGGCTATCCACATTAATCACGACGGTGTGATCGATCTGCTGATGCGAATTCCGCCGCCTCTGAACAAACCGGAAGGCAAACACCAGCTAGTTTTGCTAATCTCGACGCCCTAGTGTGTGTTGACAGCCCTTGGACGTAGATACTTTTGATCGATCTCGCTAATAGAACTTGTTGATAGTCTTGTTGATAGCCTTGTTGGCCAATCATGTTTAGAGTCTTTAAACCCTTTTCTCTTGATAGTCGTCTTAATCCTAACTTTATGTGCCCAGGTACCCGGTGACAGAAGCAATATTGGCCGACCCGCTGGCTGATGAAAAAGCCCAGGAGCGAGCGCTAGAGCGCGCGCTGGTTGAGCGTGCCCAAAATAACGACATGCTCGCCTATGAGCGTCTCTACGAAATGCACATTGGCCGCGTTTATACACTCTGCGTGCGTCTCTGCAACGATCGAGACATGGCGGAAGACCTCGCGCAGGAGTCATTTGTGCTGGCCTGGCGAAAATTGGACAAGTTTCGGGGAGATTCGGCGTTTGGTAGTTGGCTGTATCGAATTGCCACGAATACCGTGTTGAGTTACCTGCGCAAGCAGACACCCTTTAAGAATAGCCTCGATGTGGATGAAATAGAGGAGCGGGGTCAGGGCGAGGATATTGGCCTGCAAATGACTTTGAACGATGCCATTAGCAGTCTGCCGGACGGCGCGAGGGCGGTTTTCGTCCTGTATAGCCTTGAAGGCTACACCCACGATGAAATTGGTGAACTGTTGGGCATTGCCCAGGGCAGCAGTAAAGCCCAGCTACACAGGGCTAGACAGCTTTTACAGTTAAAACTGAGTGATCCGAATTAAACCTTTGTGAACCAGGTGGCGTCTTAATCCATATGAGTGACAAGCACAGCACAATGAACACGACGACCAACAACAGTGGCAACCAACCCGACTGGGAGATGCGACTTGCCCGTGAAGTCCGTCAACTGGACCGTGAGATGCAGCCAAACAGAGACTTGTGGGCTGGTATTGAACGCCAAATTGCCGAGCACCCGCAGCCGCGAAAGTCTGAATTCACGCCGAATTGGATGAAGTTCGGCATGGCTGCGAGCGTCCTGATGGCTTTCTCTGCTTTAGTCTTGACCATGGTTGATGTGAGTCCAGGGGTTGTGCCTTCCCATGACGGCGTTGCATTTCTCGACGAACCTGGCATCGGTGCTCTGGAAACCATGCAGGTTGAATACATGAAAACCCGTGATCCGCTGGTTGAGCAGTTTACCGCCACCAATCGAAATCTGGCACCTGAAACGCTGGAAGAACTTTACCGCAACATTGAGATTGTGGCGCAAGCACGTCGTGACATCGAAGCTCAGGTTCGCAAAGCGCCCACGAATCGCCGTCTGGTTGAGCAGCTGATGAGAATCCACGAGCAAGAACTGGAATTGCTCAAGCAAGATTTTTCACGGCCCACACGGGCCCTGTAGAAGCAAGGTATCCATGATATGAAACAGTTGATTATTTTTTCTCTGACAATGTTATTGAGTGTATCAGGCTCGACGCTTTGGGCTTCCGATTCCCCCGCGGAGGAATCTTCCGTTGATCAAACCAAAAAAGTAGCGCCCGATGGTTACGTGCGAGTGAAGGTCGTACGCGGTGAAATCGAAGTCGAGGGCTGGGATCGGGATGAGATTAGTGTGGTC
>CAYGNA010000756.1:0-1697 GCA_964351065.1 uncultured Pseudomonadales bacterium | reverse complement strand
GGGCCAAAACGCAGGTGGGAAATGGTCATTGCACCAGATTTTTTCGAGTCGTATTCAAAGTAACCTTGTGCAAACAGGTTGGTAGAGTCGCCAATAATCTTGATCGAGTGCTTGTTGGCACTGACTGTCCCGTCACTGCCAAGACCATAAAACAGCGCTGCCCTGGCACCCTGCTGCTTTGGCAACAAATATGGGGTTATAGCGATATGACTGCCAGAGACATCGTCAATTATCCCCACCGTAAAACTGTTGTGCAGGCCGGTTTTCATCGCATCGAACACACCCTTGACCATAGCCGGCGTAAATTCTTTGGATGACAGGCCGTAGCGACCACCAACAATGTGCGGCAAAGCGGGCAGATCTCCGTTTGAGTAGGCCACCGCTAGCGTGGTTACCACGTCCTTGTAGAGAGGCTCACCCGCTGCACCAGGCTCGCTGGTACGATCCAGCACGGCAATCTGCCTGACACTGGTGGGCAGCGACCGCACCAGTGCTGCCGCATCAAAGGGTCGGAATAGCCGAACCTTCACGAGCCCAACCTTTTCACCAGCCGTGCCGTTAAGCGCAGCAACGGTCTCCGACGCAGTTTCCGCACCTGATCCCATCATCACAATCACGCGGTCTGCGTCAGGCGCACCTTCATAATCAAACAGGTGATACTGCCGACCTGACAGTCCGGCAAAGGCGTCCATGGTCTGCTGCACTATGCCTGGCATCGCCTGGTAGAAAGGCGTGGCAGCTTCGCGGGACTGGAAAAAGACGTCCGGGTTCTGGGCGCTTCCGCGCAGGACCGGGTGTTCTGGAGACAGTGCACGCGCCCGAAAACGCTGTATGTCACTAATCGACAGCAATGACGCCACCATCTCAGGCGTCACTGGATCAATCTTTGCAATCTCATGGGACGTGCGGAAGCCATCAAAAAAATGCAGGATCGGGATCTGGCCGGCCAGTGTCGCCGCGTGTGAAATCAGCGCCATGTCCATGGTTTCCTGCACACTATCCGCACACAGCATGGCAAAGCCGGTAGTACGCGCGGCCATCACGTCACTGTGATCACAAAAGATCGACAGCGCATGGGTTGCCACCGTGCGCGCCGCCACGTGGAACACCGCCGGCGTGAGTTCGCCGGCAATCTTGTACATGTTGGGCAGCATCAGCAACAGGCCCTGCGATGCCGTAAAAGTTGTAGTCAGTGCCCCAGCCTGCAAAGCGCCATGAATCGCGCCGGCCGCACCTGCCTCACTCTGCATTTCAATTACCTGGGGTACACTAGCCAGGAAATTTCGCCTACCAGTTGCCGACCAGGCATCCGCAAGCTCACCCATGGGGGATGCAGGGGTAATGGGGTAAATTGCCACGACCTCGCTACACAGGTGGGCAATGATCGCTGCTGCTTCATTGCCATCAATCGTGACAGCGGCCATGCTTATCTCTCATTCAGGATGCACAGCCTATAGGTTGTTCCACACTGACCGCCCAGTCCTTGAGCCAGATCAAAGAATACCGGGGTCGAGGCAAAGTATGAGGAAAAGTACCGGGCAGAGGCCCGGGAGATAAGTGCCGGAAGAACGGTCCCGGAACAAAGGTGCCAGGACCAGAATGTAGGAGTAAAACAATGACTGGCGAGAACACCAGGCCAGAATGGTCTGCGCTCGACCAGAAAAAGGCTTCTTAAAAAAGCCTTTCAATAAAAGGGC
>CAYGNA010000755.1:0-1698 GCA_964351065.1 uncultured Pseudomonadales bacterium | reverse complement strand
GTATCAATGATGTTTCCATGCTGGCATGGGCTGGCCATAGCGCGACCCCGACGCACGGGGATCCCTTTGCCAAAGAAGCCGCTAAAGAAATCCTGCAAGGCGATGGCGTCAGCGGCGTGGTGTCTCGCTTGATGGCAGTGCTGTAACTTTTTTGCCCCGGCCATTTGATCTCAGGAACCCGCTTGCTGGTCGCGCTAACCTTCCGCAGCAACACCCACAACAACCCAAACATGACCAGACCCAGACTTCCCGGTGCGGGAACCGGGGTGGAGTTGCTGTACACAGTGACAGCCAGATGCTGGCCATCGTCATCTGTCAGCAGGTTGGTCTGGTAGAACAGATTGTTTGCCAAATCGTTAATGACGAGATTGAAGTTCTCGCCAAACGTGATCCCCATGGCCGCTGACAACAAGTTAAACGTCTGTCCCGCCTCAAAGATTGAACTACCAATATTTGAAACCAGCAGGCTTCCACCCATAATCAGCGACGCTGCCTCAAGTGCGTTGAACTCTCCAGAGGTCGGAGTGCCGACATTCCAGGACAATTGGCTGCCAGCGGCGAATTCAAGATCATCGCCGAACCGGCCGGCACCCGGACTCGCCATCGCATCCACAGTGCCGGAAAAAGTGACATGGCCTTCATAGACGCCTTGCCCCGTCACTTCCCCCATCAGACTCAGGGCATTCTCCCGCAACGCGCCGCCTTCAATGATCCCGTCATTGAAAATCGCGCCAGTCAGCACTGTTCCCTGGTCCGCCGTCAGCCGGGCGTTGGCGCTCACTTCAATTTGGCTGGTTGAGGCAATGGCAGTTTGTGTACCGAGTTCCAACGTACCCGCCTCAACCTTTGTTGCACCAAGGTAGGCGTTGCTGCCTGTGAGGGTGACTTTACCTGCGCCGGATTTAACCAGACTGCCTTCCCCTGAGATCTCGCCGGTGTAGCTGCCGTCTGCTGATTGATCGAAAACCACTTTCCCCTCGTTTGAAATATTGCCCAACAAGTTGTTAGTGGTGCCTTGCAAAGTACCTTCAACAACACGGGTGCCACCTGTATAACTGCTGCTGGCAGCATTCATGAGCAGCGTACCGGCACCGGCTTTAGATAAACCGCCATCCCCGGTGACAACACCGTTGAGTGTCAACTGGGTACCACCTTCTACTTCAATGGTGCTGAAGCGTGGAACCTCCGGTTCCGAACCGCCACTATCATTACCAGAACCAGAACCACCCTTTCCACCACTTCCACCACTTCCACCACCTGAACCGCCGCCACCTGATCCGCCACTGCCTGAACCGCCGCCGACCTCGCAATCTGATTTACTACCAATACATTCACCAGTCAGCGTGATAGCACGGCCCATTTCAATGTTCACGCTTGTATTCAGCGTCGCCTCGGCAATAACCAGCGCAACGGTTGAGGCCCCAAGATTCTGATCACTACTGATCTTCAATGTGCCCCTGTTAATTTCAGTACCACCGACATAGGTGTTCTCACCGGTCAAAACCACGGTGCCATCGCTATTTTTCTCAAGTACTGCGGTGCTGTTCTTACCCTGTAGATCAACAGCAACCAGACCATTCCGCAGATCATAATTGGATGCAAACAAGGTACCGGTACCGGTGATGCTGCCACCTTCAACAATCACATTGCCGACTGTCTCTTGATGATCGAGCCTGAATTCACCATCACCCTGGGTAC
>CAYGNA010000754.1:0-1701 GCA_964351065.1 uncultured Pseudomonadales bacterium | reverse complement strand
GCTTTTGGTGCCACCCATTCGCCACACCAGGCACCGCAGGAATACCTGGACAAGTATCGTGGCCGTTTTGATGCAGGCTGGGATGTCATGCGCGCCGAGTGGTTTGCGCGCCAGAAGGCGCTTGGCATCATCCCGCAGGACACACAACTCGCGCCCCTTAACCCGGGCGTTAAACCCTGGGATGATCTGAGCGAGAACGAAAAGAAATTTGCAGCCCGCCTGCAGGAAGCCTTTGCGGCACAGCTCGACCATACCGACGCTCAGATTGGCCGGCTTGCAAGCTTTCTTGAGGAAATAGGCCAGCTCGACAATACGCTTTTTATCGTGATGTCGGACAACGGCGCCAGCCAGGAAGGTGGCCCGCTTGGCGTTTTCGACGAGATGAAATGGTTCAATGGCATGATGGAGGACGTCGATGCGGCAGTCGCGCGCCTTGATGACATTGGTGGGCCGGAAAGCCACTCGAACATTCCCTGGGGCTGGGCGCAGGTCGGCAATACGCCCCTCAAGTGGTACAAGCAGAACACCCACGGTGGCGGTGTACGCGACCCGCTTGTGATTCACTGGCCCAAGGGGATAGAGGCCCGTGGTGCCGTTCGCCGCCCTTTCTGTCACGCCATAGACATCATGCCAACTGTGCTTGAACTGACAGGTACCCGGGCACCGGGTGAGTTCAATGGTATCGAGCAAATGCCGTTGCACGGTGCCTCGCTGGCGTCGAGCTTGACCTCTGATGAAGCCAAACCGGCACGTTCGGTGCAGTACTTCGAGATGCTTGGCCACCGGGGTATCTGGCAGGACGGCTGGAAGGCCGTCACCCGCCACACGCCCGGCACCTCCTGGGACGATGACCCCTGGGAGCTTTATCACCTCGACGAGGATTTTTCCGAAACCCACAATCTTGCTGAGGTGCATCCGGAGCGACTTGAGCAGATGATTGCACTCTGGTGGCAGGAAGCTGAGAAACACGGCGTGCTCCCGCTGGACGATCGGCCAGCTGCGCAGACGTTCAGGGCGGCCAGGCGACCCGGCCTGCCGTCGGCGCGGGATTCTTATGTTTACTATCCGCCGGTCTCGCACATTGTTTCCGATGCCTGCCCGTCGTTAGCCCGTGGCTGGACAACCGAGGTGGCACTGGTGCACCCCGAGAGTGACGGTGATGGTGCGCTCGTCAATCGCGGTACCCTTAATTCGGGGTTTGCGCTTTATATCCTGTCAGGCCGCCTGCACTTCGACTACAACTGCTTCCACGACCATACCCGGGTGATTGCAGAACAACCGCTTCAGCCCGGTGCCCGGGTCGTTCGCCTGGAGGTAAACCGGCTGCCGGAGCGACGCGCGGCTGTCAGGCTGCTCGTTGACGGTGAGTTGCAGGCGGAAGGCGAAATCCCCCGAATACTTGGTATGATCTCGAGCACGGGCATGGACTTCGGGCGGGCAATAGCGCCGCTCAACCGCGACTACCAGCCGCCGTTTGTCTACCCAGGTAAAATCGAAACCGTGACGTTTGAACTGCCGGTGCGACCTACCGACAGGGACAGGAAAGAAGAAGCAGAGCGCGAAGCGCGCGCTGCAATGACGCGACAGTAGTTATCAGATGGAGGTAGAGATGAAAACCAAACCGATCCCATGGAATCCCCTGGGGATACTCCGCCAGTTCCTGGTTGCGGGTGTTCTGGCTGGCATGGCGCAGTTTGCGAC
>CAYGNA010000753.1:0-1718 GCA_964351065.1 uncultured Pseudomonadales bacterium | reverse complement strand
ACCAGGCGCTCAGTTTCCTTGTTATCGCGATAGCGGTGGACAATCTTGACGGTATCCATCTGGTAGCCGCGCATGTAGGTAAAAACGCCCTGGTAATTTTCTTCACGCAGGGCTCGCGACATTTTGTCCAGCCAGGCACTGACTTCTTCTCCTTCAGCTACCGCCGGGGCGGGCGTCAGCACCACGAGAGAAACAAGAAGAATGATGACACTACGCATCGGGGTTAACTACTTTCCGTTACCGTTCGAATCCTCAAAAATAACTGTTCGCATGTTGGGATTCATGCGGACGGCCCTGTCGTGCTGATTGAGGTAGGCACGCACTGCCTTCAACTGATCTTCGTCCAGTTCTTTCAAATCCAGCTCCTGTGAAGCCGGCTCAGAAGCGAGCTCTGCTGGCGCCCCAGATGAAGCAAACGTTGCGTCAATCGGTGCGCGCGCCGCACTCTCAACGCCAGGCATGTCGACGGTAGGCCTGTCGATGGCAAGCAGGTCACTGCCCGTACCAGGCGTTCCCTGGTTGACGCCGACAAACACTGCCACCACCAGAGAGGCCGCCAAAGCCAACCCTGCCGCAGGTTTCAGGTAAGGCATCCGTGCTGCGCGAGGTAGGGCCACGGGTCCGTCGGCATGTGCCGTCTCCAGAGAAATGGCCTGGCTGATGCGCGAATGCAATTCAAGATGTCGCTCAACAGTAATACCAGGTTCACGCCGGGCATAAGTTCTGACCTGGTGGTACCTGGCCCAGGTGGCCTTATACGCTCCGTCGAGGGGCGTATCGCGCAACAGGCGATGAACTTCGATTTCGCTGGCCTCACCATCGATGAGTGCTGACAGGCTTTCTTTGACGTTGTCTACCACTGGATAACTTCCCTCAATTTGATCGCACTTTCCGTAACAGTTATGGACCGTATTAGTGATGAACCGTATTAGTTATGAAATGTTGGTTATGAAAATTCAGCCCAGGGTTTCAATTTTCTTTTCAATTGCTTCTCTGGCACGAAATATCCGTGACCTCACGGTACCAACAGGACATTCCATCACGTCGGCAATCTCTTCGTAACTCAGACCTTCAAATTCCCGTAAAGTTACCGCGACTTTCAATTCTTCCGGCAAATCGTCAATTGCCTTGTAGATCACCGCCTCAAGCTGGTCAGTCGCAAGCCGGCTCTCCGGTGTATCGATATCGCTTAAGACAGCAGAATTGTCCTGAAATTCAGCTGCATCAATATCCAGATCAGTATCGGGTGGCCGCCGCGACTTTGACACCAGGTGATTCTTGGCTGTATTGATGGCAATCCGGTAAAGCCATGTATAGAACGCGCTATCACCTCTGAACCTTGGGAGCGCCCTGTACGCCTTGATAAATGCTTCCTGGGTGACGTCAACAACTTCATCCTGGTCACGGAGATACCGACTCACAAGCCCAACAATTTTGTGCTGATACTTCAGCACCAACAGATCGAACGCCCGTTTGTCGCCACGCTTTACTCGCTCGACAAGCTGTCGATCTGTCTCCTTTTCAGGCTTCACCGGCACTCCGTTTACTGCTTGCTGGGGTCCCGTCCTGGCTTACGACCAGCGCGGGGATGGGCACCGGGAGGCACGCACAATGCATAGACCATAAGTCCGGGAAATAGTTCTCCAGACCCACAATCACCCCCTTCCGGCTTTGCGTATGATACCAGAGGCAGCCACGCGCGCGCCGTGCCGTCGACG
>CAYGNA010000752.1:0-1736 GCA_964351065.1 uncultured Pseudomonadales bacterium | reverse complement strand
GTCCAGCAAACAAGCCGGGCTACAAGATCATTATTGTTGGCCCCGGGCTTGCCGGTGCATCGGCCGCCGCAACGCTGTCTGAAGCCGGCTATGAAGTTGAATCTTTCTGTATGCAGGATTCGCCGCGGCGTGCTCATTCAATTGCTGCCCAGGGCGGTATCAACGCGGCCAAGAACTATCCCAACGATGGTGATACGGTTTTTCGCCTGTTTTATGACACGATCAAGGGCGGTGACTACCGTTCCCGCGAAGCCAACGTCTACCGCCTCGCGCAGGTCGCCAATAATATTATTGACCAGTGTATTGCCCAGGGCGTGCCGTTTGCCAGGGACTATGGCGGCTACCTGGATAATCGCTCTTTTGGTGGTGCCCAGGTCTCGCGAACTTTCTACGCGCGCAGCCAGACGGGCCAGCAACTGTTGCTGGGGGCTTACTCCGCAATGATGAAACAGGTTGGCCGGGGGCGCCTGACGATACATTCGCGCAAGGAAATGGTTGACCTGGTTGTGATCGACGGGGTTGCACGCGGTATTGTGGTTAGGGATCTGGTCACCGGCGAGTTTACCCGGCACGCGGCACATGCCGTGGTACTGGCAACGGGCGGCTATTCGAATGTGTTTTACCTCTCAACCAATGCCATGGCGTCCAACTGTTCGGCCGCATGGCGGGCTTACAAGAAAGGCGCGTGGTTTGCCAACCCGAGTTTCGCCCAGATTCACCCTACCTGCATTCCGCGCAGTGGTCATCACCAGGCCAAGCTGACCCTGATGAGCGAGTCACTGCGTAATGACGGCCGGGTCTGGGTACCGGCACGTGCCGGCGATAATCGCCCACCTGAGGAGATACCCGAACCAGAACGCGACTATTACCTGGAGCGGCTGTACCCGAGCTTTGGCAACCTGGTGCCGCGTGACGTGGCATCACGTAACGCAAAAGATCGCTGTGATGAAGGCCACGGCGTTGGCGCCACGGGGCAGGCCGTCTACCTGGATTTTCGCGATGCGATCAATCGATTTGGTCGCCATACCATTGATGAAAAGTACGGCAACATCTTCACCATGTACCAGCAGATTACCGATGAAGATCCTTATACCACGCCAATGAAGATCTATCCAGCCAGCCATTACACCATGGGTGGTCTGTGGGTGGATTACAACCTGATGAGCAACCTGCCGGGCCTTTTTGTCATCGGCGAAGCCAATTTTTCGGATCATGGTGCCAACCGGTTGGGTGCTTCTGCGTTGATGCAGGGGTTGGCTGACGGCTATTTTATCGCGCCCTACACCATTACAAATTACCTGGCGAGGTCAGGGCGCCTGCCGCTGGACACAGCCGGTGCTGAATTCGAACGTGATGAATTGCGTGCGAGGGACTATTACGCGAGCCTGATTGGCACCGGTTCGTCGACTGTAGAAGAGGTGCATCACGCGCTCGGTCAGGTCATGTGGGATAAAGTCGGTATGGTTCGGTCGTCAGCCAGCCTGACTGAGGCGCTGCAAGAGATGCCGGGGCTGCTGACCGCAGCAGAGTCGCTGCGGGTACCGGGCAGCGCACTGGATTTGAATGAACAGTTGGAGCGGGCAGCAAGGCTCCGTGACTATGTTGAACTGGGTGAACTGATGGCCCGGGATGCACTTGCCCGCAACGAAAGCTGCGGTGCGCATTTTCGGGAAGAACACCGGACGCCCGAGCACGAGGCACGCCGGGACGATGCTGCATATCAGCACGTTGCGGTT
>CAYGNA010000751.1:0-1737 GCA_964351065.1 uncultured Pseudomonadales bacterium | reverse complement strand
CTGCTCCGCACCCTTGCCGAGGTCAATGGGGCCAGCGTTCGCAAAGTCCCAGCCCATCGCAGCACGCAGGGTATTGCTGACGTTGTCTGTTGAGCGATGCATCAGGTGACTGTCAAACACCATCAGGTCCCCAGGTTCAAGCAGGCAGGGTTTGCTTGCACGCATGTCATGGTCAACAATTTCGACATAGCCAAAATTGGCGCCCGGTCGCTGGTCCGGAATATGTGTATGTACAGGTTCAGCCTGACTACCTGGCAGGACATGCAGACAGCCGTTTTCCAGCGTGGCCTGGGTCACGGCCAGCCACAGGGCAACAACAGGGCGCGCTGGTTCAAACGGGAAATAATGGGAATCCTGGTGCCAGGGCTGGCCCCAGGCACCAGGGTTCTTGAAAATGAACTGTGACAGGAAACAGTCCACGTCCGGACCTATAGCCGCGAGCAAAATGTCACAAATGCGAGGGTCGGCCAGGAACTGTCTGAAAGCCGGTCGACGATGCAGTTTAAAAATCTTCGAGACCCGGTCTTCGGGCTGGGCGCCCTCAAAGCCCGGTTGCGATTCCGGCGCCACGTAGCAGGGGGCAACGTTCTCGCCGGCGGCAGCATCTCTCGCGATAGCTATCACGTCGTCCAGCATGCGTTTGCCAGTCTCTGGTTCAGCAAAACCGGGAAACAGGCAGTAACCCGGTTGACCGACCCGGCGTAGCACTGTGGGTAATGATTGCAGTGAGCCCTGGTCCATGATCACCCCTTGTCCTGTCGTTATGTTAACCGCACAAGGGCAGCCGGGATACCTGGAGTCCTCTGATCGTTCCGGCGATCGCCGGCGGTTCTTTTGTGCTGCGCGCTACACTGCCAGAACCGGGGTGACGGCTCTCAGCCACTCTCGGACCGTTGGTTCCAGGTGAGGTGAGAGTTTGTCCCTGACCTCGGCGTGGTAATGGTTGAGCCAGGCGGCTTCTTCCTGCGTCAGGAGGGATCGGTTGATGAGCCTGTCGTCGAAGGGTGCAAAAGTAATGGTCTCGAACGCGAGATAACCGTCCTCGCGTTCCACGACAACCATCAGGTTCTCGCAGCGGATGCCATATTCGCCGGCCTTGTAGTAGCCGGGTTCATTGGAGAGCACCATGCCCGGACGAAGATCGCAGGAACGAACGCTGGTCTTGCCGATACGTTGCGGGCCCTCGTGTACACTCAGGAAACAACCCACGCCGTGCCCGGTACCATGGTCGTAGTCACGCCCCACCGCCCACAGGAATTGCCGGGCCAGCGCATCAAGTTGTACCCCGGTGGTGCCTTTTGGAAACACGGCCCGGGCCAGGGCAATGTGACCCTTGAGGACACGCGTGAACATCTCACGCTGCTCGCTGGTTGGCTCACCAATGGCCTCGGTGCGTGTGATATCGGTTGTTCCGTCCAGGTACTGCCCCCCTGAGTCCACCAGGTAGAGCATACCGGGGGCGGTAAACGCTGGGGTCCCGTTGGTGTGACGATAGTGGGGCATGGCTGCATTGGCGCCGGCGGCCGAAATTGTATCGAATGACGAGTCCGTCAGATCAGCATCGCTGGAACGGAACTGTTCCAGCCGGTCTGCAAGGTCTGCCTCGTTGTGGAAGCGCCGGGCATTCACTTCGCCGTGCAGCCAGTGCAGGAACCGACTCACGGCCGCGCCGTCGCGAACGTGGCAGCTTCGCATCCCCGTTAGCTCTGCCGTGTTCTTGCACGCCTTGATGGGTTG
>CAYGNA010000750.1:0-1741 GCA_964351065.1 uncultured Pseudomonadales bacterium | reverse complement strand
GGGTTGGGATATTGTTGTGCCCTTGACCTTGTCCACGCTGGTCTTGCTGACCCTGTTTGCGATGTTCTGCCGGGTTGCGGCATGGAGCCTGTTTGAGCTTTCTGGCCAGTGGTCCACCCAGAAAATCCAGGCCGACATGATGCAGTCTGTTGCAGGGGTGCGCACCACCTTCTTTGATGAAAACCCGTCAGGTCGCCTGATCAACCGGTTGATTGGTGACTACGGCATGTTGCGTCTGGAAGGGGTGATGTCCATTGGTGACACGACTAACGGACTTGCAGAGGTATTGTGTGTGGGTTTGCTGATTATGCTGGCCAGCCCTGCCGCCGGGATGCTGATTATTCCCGTGGTGCTGCTGTACGTGGCGCTGCAGATGCAGCTTGCGCCCATGATGAGCCACGCCCGCGAACTCCGCGCGGTAAAAATTGGTGAGGCCTTACATCGTGAAACAGACCTGATTGAGGGGCGCACCATCTTTACGCTGTACAACCGCCAGGAAAACCTGCTCGGCCGTATCCACAGGGCCTTTGGTGATTCGATGAACATCCAGTTGTTTTACGCCCGCCTGATGGCGTGGGGTATGTTGTGGATGGGCGTGATTTCTGCCGGCTATGCAATTGTGGTCTACGCCTTTTTGGTCTATGGACTTCACGCGGGGCTCATTACCACCACGCTTGCAGCTGTCATCATCACGGCGGTGTTTAACCTCAACAACATCTTTTTTGGTTTGGCCTGGGATATGTCGTTCCTGGGAGAGACCGCATCCCATGCTCGGCGAGCGTTCTTCATGATTGACCTGCCCAAAGAGACAGAAGGGGAGTCGCGCGTCCACGCGCTGACAGACGCAAGTGTTAAACAACTCTCTGGCGACATCGTGTTTGATCGTTATGCCATGTCCTATCGGGCAGGTTTGCCGCGCATTATTGACGGCCTGTCAGCCACCATCCCGGCCGGGGCCAAGGTGGGTATCATTGGTCGCACGGGGGCAGGCAAATCCAGCCTGATGCAGAGCCTGTTTCGCATGGTTTATCACCAGGATGGCGACATCAGGATTGGCGATCAGTCTATCTTCGATGTTGATATCAACTGCCTGCGCAGTCACTTTGGTGTTGTGCCACAGGACCCGTACCTGTTCTCCGGCACTATTCGGTTTAACCTGCAGGGTGAAATGAGCGATCTCACGGATGCGGCACTGCTGCAGGCTCTCAAGACCGTTGGGCTTAACGTCAATCTTGACGCAACGGTCCAGGAAGGCGGCAGGGACTATAGCGTGGGTGAGCGTCAGCTACTGTGTATTGCCCGGCTACTGCTGATGGATAAACAGTACATCCTGATGGACGAGCCAACGAGTTCGCTGGATCGCAAGACGGATGAAACCATTCAGCACTTAATGCGCACGGCATTGGCAAACAAGACGGTGATCACAATTGCCCACCGACTCGAGTCGCTGGAGCGTTACGACCTGATTCTCGAAATGGCAGATGGGCGCCTGGTTCGACAGGGCACGCCGCGGGAATTAATCCCGTCGCTGCATAAAGAGTATGTTGCGTGATTGGGTGAGTTGGGGGCTGGCGCATAGTGGCTATCAAGTTGCTCAACAGCAAGATCAAGATAAGCAGAATTTTGAACTGATGCTGATACGCTATCTGGTTTGCAGCCCATCCTTCTGCAATCTCCACAACAGGACATCCAGACGATCCTGGCCGAAAAAGGGTTCGCCCTTGTAGGCACAGGTAGGTAC
>CAYGNA010000749.1:0-1766 GCA_964351065.1 uncultured Pseudomonadales bacterium | reverse complement strand
TGTTGTACTTGCCGTGCTATGCACGGAGAAGGCTCATAGTCCGGTGAGGTGATATCTGTAGGTTTGTGGGGCGACTGTAGTCTGTTGTCGGTTTGATTGATGGGCAAGAGTGCCGGGATGAAACCGACGCTCTCCACGATACTGGAACAACATCTCGATCATTTCCTTGAGACCCATAAGGTTCCGCTGTACCAGCTCAAAGCGCTGGAGTCGTATCGTGTCTGCCGCACGGCCCGACTGGGTAGCCACAGCCGCTATTGTGAGAACGGGCACCTTATGGGTGTTTGGTACAGCAGCTGTAAGCGTCGTGGATGTGCACAGTGCCAAGGCCTGTCCAATGCTCGTTGGCTGGCGTTGCAAAAGGAGCGCTTGCTGGCCGTAACGCATCATCACTGGATTTTCACACTGCCGCACGACCTGTTGCCGGTGTGGCGTCACAATCGGTTACTCCTTCAGGACATTCTGTTCCGGGCGGTTGCGGATGTTCTCGCCACGCTGAGCAAAGACCCCAAGCATCTCAACGCGCAGCCGGGATATCTCCTCACCCAGCACACGTGGGGCCGCAACCTGAGTCTGCACCCGCATATCCATTGCCTGATCACACACGGCGGTCTGGATCAGACCGGGAAGTGGGTGGCGCCCAGGCGCTCGAGCATGTTCCCGGCGAAGGTGATGATGCTGTTGTTCCGTGGCAAGTTCCTCTCGGCGTTGCGTGATCAGGAGGATATTGTTCTGCCCAAAGATCTGTCGGCCGCCCGGTTCCGTGCGCTGCTCAATCAGCTCGGTCGCCGTGACTGGGTGGTACATTGTTGTAAGCCTTACCGGCACGGTCGAGGCGTTCTGAGTTACTTGTCCCGTTACGTGCGAAGCGGGCCGCTCAATAACCGACAGTTCCTGCCCAGCGACGACGATCATGTTGCCTTCCGCTACATGAATCACCGAACCTCGAAGCGTGCACGCCAGCGGCCCGCGCCGGCCCAATTAATTCTCAGGTTATGTGACCACATACCACAACGAGGCAAGCCCACTCACCGCTACTATGGCCTTTACCACAGTTGTCGTCGCGCTGCCCTTAACACTGCGCGTGCTCGGCAGCAGCAGCCGCCGGTAGAAAAGGCACCAACGATCACCTGGCAGGAGTACTTGCAGCGTCTGGATAAAATTCCGGAGTGCCCACAGTGCGGTGGACGCTTGCGCGAATTGGTCGCGAACTAATGGTTCGCACACGCCGACAATCCTGGGTGCAGGAGCGCGACGCCTGCGCGCATGAAAAGCAATCCATCTTCTGGCTCAGGATTCTTTACGAACGCCTTACCGCTCAACGAACGAGCAGCATCTTGATATCCCGCCATCACACAGACTAAGCTCCCACATTACCGCGTACGGAAGTACAACATGAAGATGAAGCTGACAAAGGAACCTGTCACAGCGATTGCTGGCGCAATCGCTGCGCCAGAACCGCTTTGCAGCTTATCTTGGTGTTATATGCCGGCAAGGGAGTTGTGGTCCTTTGCGCTTGCCGTGGTATCAGCAAGATATTAAAGGTTGCCTCGGGCATCGAACTCCGGCCAAACATTGAGCAACGATCGCGGCGCAGAGATCGAGGCATGATCCGCTTCTGCCAGCGTCGAGATTCGCTCTAACCACAACTGTACGCTCTCATAGATGGGGGCATCTCCGCCTCCCTCAGCGGCGAGATCGGGGCCGGTTCAGCCGGTGCCAGGTGCACAGTCCGCCTGGGACCTAACCAAGGGTCTGCTTGGTAC
>CAYGNA010000748.1:0-1767 GCA_964351065.1 uncultured Pseudomonadales bacterium | reverse complement strand
TTCTGCTGGTAAACAAAGTCAGCATAGGCAGACCAGTTGTCGTTGATATCAAAGTCTACCTGGTTGACCCAGCGAATATTGTAATTGCCGCCGTTGACAGCACCATTACTGGTGCGATCGGGGTTCAGTCGGCTGGGACCCACAAACGGGTAACCTACAGGACGCCAGTCAGAAATCAGCACGTCTTCATTGAAGGCAATACCACCGTTTGGATTCAACTCGTCGCCAGCGACAATCACGTCAGGCATACCGTTACCGTCAGCGTCGATGCCAGCAGTGTTTCGATCTGGGATGCCATCACCGTTCGCGTCCTGGGCAAACAGCAGCATGTCACCACCTGCTGGCTCATAGTTCCCATCATTATCCACATCATAGAAGGCGCGGTAGGGGTTACCAGGGTTGTCACCAGGAATTGCAGTGACCTCATTGGTTCGACCACCCGGGTTTGAGGGGGAACCGCGGGTTTCACTGTTGAATCGGGCAAACATCAGCTCGCCGCTGAAAACAATGCGATCGCTGAACTGGTACTCGTAGACCGCAGCGATGGAGAACTGTTCCTGATCGTCGATGAAGTCAAAGTTGCGACCGAATTCCCAGCGACAGCTGCCAACAAGGATACCCTGGCGGTGTGCATCAACATCCTGTGCGCCGGCAAGCTTTCGCTCGGCAGGTGTCAGACCAGCATCAGCGTTGTTCAGGCCACAGCCCGGGTCTGCACGTCCTCTGCTGCCCGTAATATCGCCGTTCGCATCGCGAAAAGGCACCAGGAAGTCACCCGGCCAGCTTGTGCTGGAATAGGAAGCCGAACCCAGCCAGTATTCAGGACGCTCGTGGAAGTTCAGTGCGTCCTTGCGGCGATTCTCGACACCGACCACAAAACTGCCGCGGTCGCCGCTGAGGCCGGCCAGCATGCCGATGGAATCTTCCCACCAGCCGTCAGCCTGGTTTGAACTGTATTGCACTTCAATCCCTTCAAAATCTTTCTTGGGGATAATATTGAACACGCCACCCACTGCGTCTGTGCCGTACAGTGTCGCGCCGCCATCAGTCAGGGCTTCAGTACGCTGAATCATGATCTGGGGATAGGTGTTGGAAAGGTTGCCAGTGCCCCGTTTGCCGTCGAGCAGCGTCAGGGTTGCACCTGCGCCAAGTCCCCGGAAGTTGGCAAACTGGAAGCCTGGAGTCTGCGGATTGGCAGCCAGAATGTTACCAACGGATTCCACGCCATAGTTATAGGTTGAATTACGCAGCACCTCGCCGAGGTTTGGTGTGCCCTGTTCGGCCAGTTCCTGCTCGTCCATTACGTCAAGCGGCGTCGACATGTCGAAGCTGTCTCGCTTGATTAATGAACCGGTTACGACGACTTCTTCGATTTCTGCCGCCGTTGCAGGCAAGCCAGAGAGCATTGCAATTGCGCTTGCCAGAGTGGCAGCGCCGGTCAATGCGCCCAGTTTGCTAGGTTTCGTCATGAGAATATCCCTCATCTATTACTTATTTATCGGGTTTTGAAGCCCGATACCCCCAGAACAGGGATATTGATTGGATATGCAAGACGGTGCGCTTGTTGGTGCGCTTTTACGTCGTGCAATAGCTCCCCCTATTCTTAGAGTTGAGTCTATGCTGCGGGCGGGCAAGTTTCAACAGCGCAAAGGACTGATTTTGGTAAGGATGAAAAAAGAAACGGACAAAAAAAAGGGGCGGATATCCGCCCCTTTTTGATTGCGTGGAAAAGCTTACAGAATACTGGCAGGCAGTGACTGTACAGAC
>CAYGNA010000747.1:0-1771 GCA_964351065.1 uncultured Pseudomonadales bacterium | reverse complement strand
GCGACCGTGCCCATGACGACCAGATCAACACCAAGGCTCTGCGCGATTGCCGGAATACGCTCCCCGGGTTCACCCTGGGCGAGATGAAACCGGGGTGAGATAAACTCGTACCCCTCCTTGCCGATACGAGTGCGCAGGCCATCAGCGAGTTCACGTAGCAGCACCTCGCGCTCGCGCCGCTCACGATCAATGTTCCTGGCGACCTGTTCAGTGGACAATTCGCTGGCGAACACACTGATCAGTCGCTCTGAAATGGGGGCCCAGACGTGAACCAGAGTAAGCCCCGCGGATTCTGCCAGCGCCAATTCAGCGGCGACATCCAGTATCTGCCGATTCAGCGATTCTTCATTGTCGCCTTCATCCCAGGGGTCAAAGTCCACCGCCGCGACAACCCTTTGATAGGTCTGGTTCATCGGCTTCATGAGCCAGACCGGGCACGGACATTTGCGAAGCAAGTGACGTTCATTGCTGGCCGTAATGGACGAATCGGCCCGCTCTTCACCTGTGACCATAATGACCAGGTCAAAGCCACCTGCAAGCACCTCCCGAATGATCTCGATGAAGCCGGTACCGCTGCGAACAGCAAGTTGTACCGGGCGTGACACGTCGCGCCACTGCGCCTGGAGGCGCGCCATGGCCTCAGTCTCAAGGCGAGACTTAATGGCCTCGTTATTGTTCCCGATAATCTCGGCAAAAATACCGAGCCTGGGGGCAGTTGCCACATGCAGCACGGTAAGTTCAGCCTGCTGGCTCTCCGCCAGGCTGACTGCACGATCGATGCAGAAACCCTGGCTGGCTTCGGGGTTGTCGACAAAAAGTATCTTTCTGAACCTGGTCATCACTTGTTTCCTGACGTCTGCGTTAGCCTGCAGGCTCGAGTTCATCGCTGGCGGTGGTCTCCAGCCTGCCCAGCACCCGCTCGACAGCGAGCGTGGCACCATCCATATAGGGTAACAGGACGATGTCTGCCCCGCTGCGCCGGAATGTATCAACATCGGTCATCTCATGGGTCGAAACGGCGATACGACCGGTGAAACCCTGAGCTGCCAGTTCGTCCAGCAACACTCGACGCGGATCCTCAAAGGAAACCCCCACGTCATTTGCCGGAATGGCGCAAATCACCCCGCGCACTTTGCCAAGCGGCAACCCGCGCACAAAATCCTGGTCACTTGCGTCGCCATAAATGGCCTCGATGCCTCTCGCCTGTGCCCGCCGTACCGCTTCCGGATCAAAGTCCAGCGCAAGAACGCGTTCGTTTTCCCGCACAAGCTGATCCGCAATCGCCCGACCGTAGCGCCCCAGCCCAAACAGGACAATGTCATGGGCATTGTGTACGGCCTGGTCCTGTTCAGATTGGGCCTCCCTGTAGGGTTCAGCACGCTCGAAAATTGTGAGCAGTGGTCCGAGCCAGCTATAGAGGGTGTGTGACCAGGTGATCATGTAGACCGACAGCGAAATGGTGATCAGGCCCACCAGGGTGACCAGGGCAAGCGACTCACCGCTGACATGTCCCAGGGAGAGTCCCATAGCCATGAAAATCAGCGAAAATTCGCTGATCTGGGCCACGGTCAGGCCAGCCAGGAACCCGGTCCTGCTGCGATAGCCCAGAAGCCCCATGATAATCAGCACAATGAGCGGATTGCCGACCAGTACAAACAGTGAGAAGACGATGGCGGGCAGGATCTGGTCGCCGAGCAGAGAAAAATCCAGTTGCGTGCCGAGCGCAATAAAGAAGAAAAGCAGCAGGAAGTCCCTGAGGGGTGCCAGACGT
>CAYGNA010000746.1:0-1783 GCA_964351065.1 uncultured Pseudomonadales bacterium | reverse complement strand
CCGCAGAAGTGCCTTGACCATTCCCGCGGCATGTCGATTATCCTTCTTAAACTTGGAGGAACTTGCGGAACCTTATGTCTGCTGGGTTACAACGTTTGTGTGGCAGACACTGCAGACGAAGCGCAGTTCCTGCGCTCATCCTCCGTACTGTCATTCCTCAGCCTCCGCAAGGGCCAGCCCCGTCGCCTGCCACCACCTGTTCGCAACCTGACAGAACAGCTCGAACCGCTGGACCGGGCCATCCTGGCACAGATGAACAGTCCAACGGCGATCGGCACGCTGGATGATGTCGCGAGCGGTATGGGCCAGTTTATCGAGGGCACGGGGGTCGATGAACTCATGCTGGTCTGCTCAATTTATCAACACGCCAAACGCGTGCAGAGTTTTGAGATAGTGGCAGAAGCTGCCCGCCAGCTTGACCTGGTGGCAGCCTGAGCGCCGGTCAAAGGCAGATTGCTGCGAGGACTGACGACAGAATTCTGCATAAGGGTTTCTGTTTGAAACACAAGCATTCCCGCACCCTGGCCCTCATGCGCGCGGCACGACTTTCGCGCTTGGGTCAGGTCAGCCTGTAAACACTATTGATCCGATAATTCGCCAATCAGGTATTCTGCCAGCGCGCTCCACGCATACCGACTGTGATCACTGCCGTAACCTTTGGTGCGCATGCCCAGGGTTGCTTCCTTACCACACCAGGGCGCCAGCACGCTTGGTGGTGTGGGATGTTCTGGCACATAGGTGGAGAGATCATAGACTTTGCCTTCAATCGCCATCCAGCAATCCTGCAGGCTGTTGTGTTTCGCAACTTCTTCAGATGTATAGGTGCGCGCCTCAACAACGCCGGTTCCGGCATTGCCTTGATCATGGGGTTCCGCTAGGACGTGGAGCGCCATAATCGTAGCGACGCTTGAAAAGAATGCGACAACGGCAGAGTAGCAGAGCGTATTCATAACAGGTTGAATTCCTCGGTGTGAATGGATTTTCCGCTGACACCACCGTGCATTACCACTTTGCGAGCGAGCCCAAGCAGTGGCGTCGGACCACAGATGTAGACCCTGTGCGATGACAAATCCTGGCACCGTGCGGAAATGTACCCGGTGGAGAGTGGTCCTTCTTTATAGAAGTAGTGCATATGAAACTGGAACGAGGGGAGCGCTGCCGCGATGGCGGAAAATTCGTCCAGAAACAGTGCGCGGGCTTCGTCCTGCACACAGAACAGCAGGCATACGTTGATGCTCGAACCTTGCGCACGCATTTCACGCGCCCGTCCCAAAAAGGGCGTAATGCCGATGCCCCCCGCAATCCACAACTCATTGATCTCACCGTTGTTCGGTTCAAAAAAAGCACCATAGGGGCCCTCTACCCTGGCTTCGGTGCCTTCCTGAATCTTCTGGATAGCATGGCTGGCATCCCCCAAATCCTTGATGGTAATGCGCAACCCGGTTTCATGGGGTGATGACGATAGGGTATAGGGAAGCTCGTCCTTCTATCCTGACCCAAGTGCCTTGTCGTAAGGCGTCAGATAAACAAACTGACCCGCCTCATACCTCATTGGTCGCGACAGGGGTTTAAGGCTTAGCTCCACGACACCATGGCAAACCGATTCCACCCGCTCGACCTGATAGGGAAAGCGACCGCCTGTACCGGGCAAATATGTCCTCGAAAACAGCCAGCGATAAAAGAGCGCCGCGATCGCCAGCAGGGCAAGGCTACCCCACACCATATAGTCCCAGGGTGGCGGAATGGCCCGGTCCAACGCAAAAGCGTGTACCAACGCAAGAAC
>CAYGNA010000745.1:0-1783 GCA_964351065.1 uncultured Pseudomonadales bacterium | reverse complement strand
ACACTGGCCCGCGGTCGTGCGCGAACAGGGCGGTATCGACCAGGCGGAGCGGCGCAACCTGCTGCTTGATGCGCTGGGGGCCCTGTGGGCGCAGTCGCCGCCGCCGGGGCACGTTATCGCCGCCGGCTCGACCGGCAGTATCCCCGCAACCGCGGACCTGCTGGCCACCGTTGCCGCCATGCCGAATGGCCGGGTGGTGAACTATATTGATGATGGTGATCCAGCCGGGACGCCGGTTGTGTTTACCGGCGGCCTGGGTACCTCGGTTCGTGTCATTCGCCTGCTGGATTTTCTGCGAGACTTTCGGCAGCAGTTGGGTATCCGCATTATTACTGTCGAACGCAATGGCTTTGGCCAGACCGCATTTGATCCAGCGCTCGACATGAGCGACTTTGTTACTGAGGTGACTGCTGTCCTGGAACATCTCAACATCGACAGGTTTGCAGTATTTGGCATCTCTGGCGGTGGCCCCTACACCGCAAAAATAGCCAGCATCCATGCGGATCGCCTGCTTTCAGTTCATATGGCAGCGACATCACTCGGGCTGGGTGATAACTCCCGCTGTGGGAACAATAGCCCAGGCAGTATCTACGAGACCATGCTTAGTCGGCCCATGGAGTTTTTCGGGTTCGAGGCGCGCAGCGCCATGCATCAGGTCGAAGGGTTTCAGGACACCGCTTTTGATGAGGCTGCCAGGGCTCATTTTATGAGAGGCCAAATGGCAGACACGGCCCCCTTGTTACACGAGCTAAGCCTGTATTGCACGGAAGGCAAAATTGATCTTTCAATGATCAAGGTGCCGGTATATGTCTATTACGGGCTGGACGACGGGCTTCTGGGCAAGTTCAAGTCCGAGGTCTGGAACAACGCCTTCTCCAACGCGAAGGTGATGCTGCGCACTTATCCAGGGGAAGGCCATGATGTGCAGTACCGTCACCTGGACCAGATCCTGCTGGATATAAGCCAGCGGGACAACAGGATCCTGCTGTGCGAGAAGGGCAGGAACAAACTCAGGTCCCCGCAGTCAGTGGCTGACCGACTCGGGAAAGGGGCAGGCGTTGGACTCTGTGCCTGGAAACGGTAGCAATTCTTGGGCGTGAAATACGACGAGGCGACATTGTAAAGCGCTGTCTGTTTTTCGCGTAAAAGCCTGACTTGCCTGTATAAACAAGAGTCCGCGGAACGGCAAACAATCAATTAAAGGGGTGGTGACAACAATAAGTCAGGCTCGCTAACAGGAGGTAAAATGATCGACTTGAGACAACGATTTAGCGCACGGTGCATCAAACTCGTGCTGTCGGTGCTCCTGCTGCTGGGTACAGGCTATGCCTCCGCGGTGAGTTTTACAGGTATGGCGCCAGAGTCCTGGGAAGGTGTCACCGATGAGTATGGTGTGGTCAGCTTCAAAGGCATCCCGTTTGCTGCGCCGCCGGTAGGCGAGCGTCGTTGGCAACCGCCTGCGCAATACCAGCCGGTCGAGGCTGTCCACAAGGCAGACAGGTTTGCACCTGCCTGCATCCAGAATGAGAGAACCGTTAACTGGTACCAGGACCTGATTCGGTCCCTGGGTGAAGACCCGGCGCTGTTCGATCATCCGGCGGAAGGCTACAGCGAAGACTGTCTGTACCTGAATGTCTGGACCCCAAACATGTCGCCAGATGCAAAGCTGCCGGTGATGGTCTGGATTCATGGTGGGGCTAACAAGTCGGGTTGGCCATTTGAACCGGATTACGGGGGCGACGTGGTGGGGCGTAAGTACGTTATGTTGGAGAGGGTGGCTTGA
>CAYGNA010000744.1:0-1784 GCA_964351065.1 uncultured Pseudomonadales bacterium | reverse complement strand
CTCTTCGATTTCGATCTCGATCATGTTCGCGCCGGGGCCCAGTCCAGCCTCGCTCAGACGACGATATGGCTGGACTTTACTGTGGGTAGTACGAACACAACCTATGATCTCTCCGGGGCCTATTCGCTTACAGGGGTCGGGAACGTCGGTCGGGTCCTTAGCGACATATATTTTCGCGATCTGACAGCGGGAGAAGAATTGTTCCGGGACAGAGGCGATTCCCGCTCCACCGCAGAAGAAAGCTTCACTCTGGGCAACGTCGGAGATGCCGATTTCAGCAACCTGACCACAGGCGCGTTAACCGGTACGCTGCTGGCCGGGCACTCCTACCAGCTCCATCTCAACGAGTTTATTCAGAGCTTTCCAGCCGAAGACAACGGCGCAACTGCGACCGGTTGTGTCACCTTGTCGATTGGCGGCGCAACGGGCGCTGGCTCCTGTGGCACTTCCGCGGTGTCCGTTCCCGCTCCTTCCCCACTCGCATTGCTCACTTTGGGTTTATTCGTTCTGGGCATCAGGCGCAACAGGAAGGCCGATCGCCACGCCGAATGCACGGTCAAGTGACAGGTACACTGCCCGCTCCAGAAATCGGCAGACCCGTTTCGCAATCGTGTGAGTGATGTAATCCAGGTCTTCCTTAGTCAGCGGTTTCACCGGCCAGAAGTAGGTTTTGGCTGGGCGGCATTCCGATCATAGACACCGTTGACGTACAACATATGAAAGTGAAGATTGAGATTTAGAGCCGAGCCAAACATGCCATCAACTATGAGCGCGTCAACACAGGACTGTTCCCGGAGGAACAGCGGCGTATGCATTCTTTTGGCAGGGGCGCTTGAGTGGCTGGCTGACATTGGGCTCGGCGCGCTTTTTGTAGATTAGCAGTCGACGAGCAACTGTCGATACATTTTACGTTGCTGCGGGCGGATCAGCTGCGAGGCCACTTGCAGGTCAGCTAATCCGTTGAAATCATTGGTAAAATTTTTTTCGGGAACGTAATTTGCACCAAATGGACCCTAACACACATCGAGAATCAAGCAAATGAAGTTACCTGTCTCCCTGGTTCTTGCGCTCGTGTTGATTATGGCGGGTTCAAGTGCGCAGGCCTCACTGATCAATCTGACACTGACAATAAATGATCTGCTGGAATGGGATGCGGGTGCCTTCACGGGTGAGGTTGGCGAACTGCTGGTCAATGGCGTACCAACACAACTGCCACACGGCATTACCTTCGATATCATTGTTGATGACGCGACGGCTGACACCTGGGCGCCAACTGACTTTGGCTTGTTTCCTGTTGTCTCGGTACACGTCACGGCGCTGGATCTTGGGCTCGACAACGTTCTGGTAACAACGCCGCTCGCCTACTTTGAGGATGATACAGCCTATGAGCGGGCAGGATTGTCGCCGCTGCATCCCAATGCTGGCGCACAGGTTGGTTTTGATGCCGCTGGCAACACACAGATTGGCGATCCAAACCTCATCGATACAGTGCCTGTGATGACGGGGACGTCGAATCAGTGTAAATCAAACTGGAGCAGCCTCTTTTCGGTGACCGCAGGGACCCAGACCATCTCGGGCAACGGAGCCGTATGCTTCGGTCAGTCCTCGCTGGGTCCAACGCCGGTTCCCGCACCAGCCAGCCTGCCCATGTTGCTGTTGGGGCTCGGTGCGTTAGGGTTCGGGCGTTTCGCTCGCGGCAGGGATTAAAAGCTGGCGTTACCCGGCGTGAGTGGGAACGGAATGGCGTCGCGGATATTCTTCATACCCGTCACGTAGTTCAGCAG
>CAYGNA010000743.1:0-1787 GCA_964351065.1 uncultured Pseudomonadales bacterium | reverse complement strand
TCGGTATACCGGTCATATCACTGACGTTTTTAATGGCCTCCATGTGGAGTTGCAGTGAGGTCCTCGGCTCCTCAGGATAGCCAATCTCGACTGATTCGGCAGCGCCGACAATTGCCGCAGCTCTGGATAAGCTCATGCTCCTGCCTCCTCGGCAACCCGCCAGAATGGAATGGAAATTTTTTCATTCGCTTCTTCAAATTCAACCGAAACCCGACAGCCAATCCGGATTGACTCCGGCTTTGTGGGATCGACGCCGCGCAGCACGGTCAACATTCTGTCACCCTCATTCAGGTCAATATAGGCAGTGACGAAGGGGGCTTCTTCTGCCCAGCCACCAAAGGCGCGATGTTGGACGGCGAACGTGTGCAACCGCCCCTCGCCACTGGCTTCAAACCATTCAATAGCGTCACTGTGGCAAAACGGGCACAAGTGGCGCGGGTACCAGTGTGCCCGGTTACAGTTAGTGCAGCGTGGCAGCATCAGCTTGCCTGCCCGGGCACCATCCCAAAACGGTTGGGTCAGCGGACTGGGCGTTGGTATTGGTTTGTTGTAGGTCACTGAATTCTACTCCGGCAAAGTTGTTGGGAGCCGCATCATGGCGAACAGCCAAGGCTAGCAAATAGCCCAGTGTTCTGCCACCCGGCGAGTCGGGCAACAAGCCCACAGATCCTGGCGCTGACCAGACGCAACAGATACATCCGCAGGCCAGCCAGCGGGATCTAGCGCCCGGTGAAATCAGGCTTGCGGCGTTCGAGAAAAGCCTTCACACCTTCCTGGAAGTCTTCACTCGCGAACATGCCAGACAAGTGAACCATCAGGTGATCAACCGACGTATCGTAAGACTCTTCCAGCCCCATCCGCATCATGCGTTTGGTTGTCTGCACAGCGAGAGGCGCATTATCAGCAACTTCCTCGGCCCACTGAAGCGCAGTTTCCATCAGTTTGTCATCCGGCACGACCGCGTTGACAAGACCCATTTCCAGGCATTCCCTGGCATCGATCGTTCGCGCTCGGTAGTAAAGTTCTGCTGCCTTTGCCCAGCCGATCAGGCGCGGCAGGAGCCAGGTGCCGCCGGATTCGGGCACAACATTTCGTTTTGCGGTCACGGCCGCCATCTTTGACCACTCTGCCGCGATACGCATATCGCAGAGCCGCGTCACATCCATGCCGTAGCCAGCGGCAGCGCCGTTCAGGGCACAGATAACTGGCGTATCGATATTCCACATCACGGTAATTGGCGCATCCCGCAGATCAAACAGCTGACGTGGCCGATTACTGCCTTTGCCATCACCACCACCAATACCGCCCTGTCCCACATCGACCAGATCAAGGCCTGCACAAAAACCGCGACCAGTCCCGGTCAAAATAATGCAGCGGATCTCAGGGTCCTTGTTGGCCTCCACCATTTTTGCAGAGAGTTCGTTCAGCATGTCGCGACTGATTGCATTAAGGCGTTCGGGCCGGTTCAGCGTAATGATGGCGATTCTGCCACGCTGCTCGACCAGAAGTTCGTCTGTTGATGATGGTGTCATTGCCATTTGTGTCCCTCTTCAGAAATTTTATGCCCCAAGCAATTCTCAGTCTCAAGAAATTTTGGGTGGCTTTTTTTGGGTGGTTATTATGTTGGTGAGCCAGCAATCAGCTTCACGCCCAGGCGTTGAAGTGATCCACCAGACACCCGTTCCAATAATATAGACCAATCAGGCGTTTTGACACACTGGTCGCCATGGCTAATCAGAGCCAAGTTGCGTACAATCCCCAACCGCCGCATCGGACATCTGTACGAG
>CAYGNA010000742.1:0-1787 GCA_964351065.1 uncultured Pseudomonadales bacterium | reverse complement strand
CTCATACGCATCAGCGGCACGGCGTTTTGACGCGTCAACGCCAAGCAGCGTCACAAAGGTCGATTTGTTGTTGGCCGCATCGGAGCCCTGCGGCTTGCCCATTTGTGCAGTCGTCGCCTCGACGTCCAAAACATCATCCCTGATCTGGAAAGCGAGTCCGATCTGGTGTCCAAACTGATCCAGCCGGGCCAGGTCATCTGATCCAAGCCCAGGCGCTGCTAACGCGGCCAGCGCAACGCTCACCCCGATCAGCGCGCCAGTTTTCATTCCATGCATTTTCTCGAGATCTTCAAGCGACAGCCGCTGCGACTCACCCAGCAAATCCAGCACCTGCCCCCCAATCATACCGTTTGCGCCGCTCGCAATAGCCAGTCGGGATATCCAGTTCAAACGCACCTCAGCCGTGGTATCGGCATCTGCCAGCAGCCCAAACGCCAGGGTTTGCAGGGCATCGCCAACCAGCACAGCCGTTGCCTCGTCAAACTGCTTGTGGACGGTCGGCCGACCTCGTCTCAAGTCATCATCGTCCATGGCAGGCAGGTCATCGTGCACCAGGGAGTATGTGTGAATCCATTCGATCGCAGTTGCCGGGTAGTCCAGCAGGTCAACTGAAACGTTCAGCATTTCGCCGGTTGCATAAGCAAGCAATGGTCGAATCCGCTTGCCTTTGCCAGCCGCAGCATAGTGCAACGCCTCCCCCAGGTTTCCTGTCAGTGCAGTGACTGGCGGCAGGTGTGAATGCGAGAAAGCTTCAAATCGTGCCCGATAGCCCGGTACGCGTGCCTCGAAATTGCTGGACGCCATGTTTGGCCCACAATCAAAAAAGGAAGCCCGCACAATAATAAAGCCGACCTCATCATGCAATGAACACGGGAGCTATTGGGCCAACCGGCCTGTGCTATCATCTGCGGCTTTTGATCCTGCTCGGAGATACAGATGACACGGACAATTAATGTCCGGGCCTGCGCCAATGTTGCCCTGGTGAAGTACTGGGGCAAGTCCCAGGGCGACGGCAACCGGCCAGCCACCGGGTCACTGTCGATTGGTCTCGAAGACCTGGTCACGCTGACCCAGGTATCAATCATCGACGCCGCTGCGGATGACATTACGATCAACGATCAGAGAACAGGCGAGGCGACGTCGCGGGTTCGTCTGTTTCTGGAGGACATCCGACAGATCTATCATATCGACAGCCGATTTCGGGTGAGTTCGTCGAATGACTTCCCAACGGGTGCGGGGCTCGCGTCCAGTGCTTCTGGCTTTGCCGCGCTGGCGCTTGGTATCAACCGCGCAGCCGATATGGGTCTTGCACAGGAGGATATCTCACGACTTGCGCGGCGCGGATCTGGCTCTGCCGCGCGATCTGTCTACGGTGGGTTTGTCGAACTGGTGAACGACGCGGACCCTTTCGCGCGACAAATTGAATCCGCTGAACACTGGCCTCTGGCTGTGATTGTTGCTGTGACATCCGAGAAGGCCAAATCTGTCTCCTCGAGCGAGGGCATGAAGCGCACGGCCCTTACCTCCGGACTGTATGGTGCCTGGCTTGAATCTCACGCAACTGACATGCACGCGGCTCGCGCCGCCATCACCGCCCGGGATTTTGCCGCACTGGCAGAAGCCAGCGAACAGTCTTGCCTGAAAATGCATGCGACCATGATGACGTCACGCCCTTCGATTCTCTACTGGAACGGTGCCACCATGGAGGTGATACAGGCGGTTACTGCAATGCGCCGGGCTGGAACGCCCGCATTTTTTACCATCGACGCCGGGCCGCAGGTCAAGAT
>CAYGNA010000741.1:0-1787 GCA_964351065.1 uncultured Pseudomonadales bacterium | reverse complement strand
TATCGCTGATAGGTGATATTGAGATCCTTTACGCTCAGCACTGATTCAGGCTCGACAGCGTGTAGTGGCGCAATCTTTTCACCCTGGACAACAAGCCCCTGGACTGCGTCTTCTGCACGATGGCACTTGAGCAGCCGGTTTTCGTAAAGTTGTGCCGCCGGTTGCTGCTGACTGCAGACGACGATCGCGAGCGGGCACCGATCCGCATAGACGCACCCGCTGATCAGCCCGCGTTTGCCCGGCTGGGGCAGCATGCCTTCGATGGGCTCGGGCAGGTGATCCTGGTGCAGTCGAGGAATGCTGGCGAGCAGTCCCTGCGTGTAAGGATGGACAGGCGCATCCAGAATTGTACCGGTACTGCCCTGTTCAACAATTTCACCGGCATACATCACGGCGATCTCTTTGCAGACGGTCGCGATAACGCCAATGTCATGGCTCACATAAATCATGGTGGTACCGAACTCGGCTCCTATTTCATTCAGCAGTTCCAGTACGTGTTTCTGGGTGGTCACATCCAGCCCGGTTGTGGGTTCATCGAGGAGCAGCAGTTCTGGCTCGCCGGCGAGTGCCATGGCGAGCGCAACCCGCTGCTGTTGGCCACCGGAGAGTTCGTGGGGATAGCGGGTCAGTATCTCTTCGGGCACCGGGAGTTGCACTCGCTCAAATAGCGCCAGGCAGCGTCGCCGCCAGTTTGCCGGTGGCTCAGTTGAGTGCAGGCGCAGTGCCTCGAACATCTGGGTCTGTATTTTAAGTGTTGGCGTGAGTGCCTGACCGGCGTTCTGCGGAATCAGTGCCATACTCCCACCGCGGAGTTTCTGCAGTTGCGCGGGGCCAAGTTTTCCCGGGTCCTGGTTCCGAAACAGGACGGTACCTGCCAGGCGAGACAGACCGGTTTTGTAGTACCCCATCAGTGACAGCAGCAGTGTGCTCTTGCCGCAACCGCTTTCGCCAACAAGCCCAAGGCTGGTGCCAGGCGTCAATGCCAGATTGATGTCTCGCACAATTGAGACCTGGTTCTGCGCGGCGTCGGTATAGCCGATAGCAAGGTTGTTGACGTCAAGCAGCAGATCGCTCATGTTGGCATCCGCTGCGTTCGGTCAAGACCTAACGATTTGGCCAGGGCGTCGGCGGCCAGGTTGATGCCGACAATGAGCGAGCTGAGTGCAATCATCGGCAGCAATACTGGCCAGGGTGCCAGTGACATGTAGATGCGAGAGTTGGCAATCATCAGCCCCCAGTCTGGTGTTGGTGGCGTGACGCCAAACCCGAGGAAAGACAGGGCGCTGAAAGCCAGCAGCATCCACGACCAGCGCATGGCACTCTCCACCAGCAGAACGTCACGCACGTTTGGCAATATCTCCCGGAAGATAATGCCGAGCGTACTCTCACCCCGAGCGCGCGCGGATAGTACATAGTCTTTGACAACAACATCCATGGTCGCTGCACGGGCTAACCTGACCACGCCGATACCGTAAAAAAATCCAAGCGTCAGTATCATCACGTGGGGCGCATTGCCAAAGCTGGCAATCATCAGCAGCAGGAAAATCATCCAGGGGATGGCAAGAAAAGTATCTATCGACCGCATGACGATCTCGTCCGTGCGTCCACCCAGGAACCCCGCCAGTACACCCAGGAAACTGCCCCAGACCATAGCAACGGCGGTGCCAAGCAGGGTCACAAGGATAGCCTGTCGCCCACCCAGCATGGTTCGGGTCAGAACGTCTCGGCCCAGTGTGTCGAGCCCTGCCCAGTGTTCGGCCGAGGGGCCAACAACTTCGTAGACTTCA
>CAYGNA010000740.1:0-1791 GCA_964351065.1 uncultured Pseudomonadales bacterium | reverse complement strand
AACGTTAGCCGCCTCGAAGGCTTTCAAGGAGTTTTCTGCTTCGACCAGCTGACTGTTGTACGACTTCACCTGCTCATCGATGAAGGTATACGCACTCTTGCTCTCTGAGCGCTTGTTGTCAGCACTCTCTTCTATAAAGAGGTTAGTGATTCGGTTAACCACCTTGTAGCTTACATCAGGTCGTGTGTGCTGGTATGAGACCTTGATATAAGTTTCCGCCGGTGCCTCGATAAGTAGCTCGTCACGCAACCTTTTCATCGCTGCCTCCATTCCGTCAGTACCCGGCACAAGACTACTGTCTTCGAATGCCGTCGCAACAACCTGCTGGAGGATTCGCGGCGAAAACATGGTTTCCCGAACAATTCGAACACGCTCGCTCTTTGGCATTGTGACAGCTGCCTGTCCCTCAAGGAGCGGCTTGATCACATTCTGGTTATCAGCGTAGATTGTGATACTGGTCTCATACTTAGGCTGGTAAAGCGCACCAGCAATAAGTACACCAAAACTGATCACTGCAGCAGCGGCAATAAGTTGCAGCGCATTGCGACGCAACTGCCGAAAACACTCCTTGATGTACTGGAAGTAGATTGGGTCCATGAGATCCTAGAAACTCTTTTCCGGAACTGTGATGATGTCGGCTGGCAACAATTTGTAGTTCGTGTCCAGTTTGCCCCTCGCAAGAATATCCTGCAGCCTGACAGGATACACTTTCAATTCATTGTCTACATTTCGATAAAGCAGTGCTTTATCTGCATTCGCAAACGGTGTCACTCCCCCAGCCAGCAACACCAGGTCCAACACAGTCAGGCCCCTTCGATAAACTATGGACAATGGACCGCTAACCGCGCCGGTAATCCGGACGCGCTGAAGATACTCAGAACTGGATGCACTCAGGACAGACACTGTTACTTCAGGCTCACGAATATACGTGCCGAGAACACCCGTAATTGCCTCTGTCAGGCTCCCCGTTGACTCGCCAGCCGCCTTTACGTCTCCAACCAACGGCACGGCGATTGTGCCATCCGGTAATACAGTGGCCTGAGTTGAAAGCTCAGGGTTACGCCACACACTGACGTTAAGCACGTCACCCACCCCAATACGGTACTCAGCCAGCAAACCCGCTTCCGTCGGGTCAATCAAGTCCTCTCCCATAACTGCATTAGGTGCCGGCGTCGAAGCACAGCCCCCTAACACAAACAGGATCATGCCCAGCGCTATGAATCGAGCAAAGCCCACGAACTCCCCTATTGCCTTCATACAATGACCGCACCAAGCACGCTATTAACCTGAGGATGTTACAAGAAAAGCGCGACTTTTCCCACGTAAACGGTCACCAGGCGCTGATGGACGCGCTGTATTGCAGGATAGACGGTGGCTTCAACCAGTGGCGACCGGCCCGATTTTGACTGCAATCAAGGGAGTACATATTGTCGCGATTTGCCTAACCGGAGAATATTTGCAATCTATTTCTGGTTTTCTTAATTTTCGTATGGATAATATTTTCTGAATGCATTTTGCGACAACAAGGTGAATTGATGTTTCCCATTGAAACTCTCGAAAACCGGTACGACGATAACGGTAACCTGCTCTGCTGGGACGTTGCGACGCTGCACGCCAGCCTTGAGACAGGGCAATCAAAAAGAACGCTGGAAAGAGACCTGAAGTCAACGGGCCTCTTGCCTGAACCACTATCTTTGGAAGACCTGTCCGACAACAGTGGTCTCGCTCCCCGAAAGCTGGTCGTCCAGGCTTTTGATGAGGAAGCACGCCGCAAGCGCTGGCAGAGTCTGG
>CAYGNA010000739.1:0-1793 GCA_964351065.1 uncultured Pseudomonadales bacterium | reverse complement strand
CGGCAACAACGCGCCAGAGATGAGGATGTAATCGAAGCAATTAGAGATTCTCTAAAAACTGGAGTCTCAATCCAGAGCGAGATCGCTGGCTGTGTGGCCAGGCAGGCGGGCATTGCCAAGAAGCGAACTATCGAAGTCCTGAAGCGTTACAGCAGCGAGGCAGAGCGTCTCTGGTACGCCAGGAGGGGTGAGAAAAACAGTTGGAACTACGAATTACTGTGCTCCCCCGAAAAACTGCCAAACTGGCCAAACAGAAACGGTAAACCGCCAGAATTGGGTGTCTGAGATGGCTGAAACCCGCATTTCCAGTAAGTTTGGCCTGTTTTTCCTGTTTTCCCTGTTTCTCCTGTTTATCTGTATATAGGGGGAGTAGAACTTATGCACTCACCTTGGCAATCAACCCCTGTTTGGCAGCAATATGAGCACTAAATCAAATCCTTCTGGAAGAACCCTCAAAGTCACTACTGAGGAAGACGTTTCAGAGGAGCGTATGTTGGCGAAGACTGTCATAGATCCAACCGTTTACGCGGCAATCTCAGCCAATCAGGTTAAGGGTAAACTCTTCGGCGATGTGGAACTGGCCGAGCTTGTAGCGGAACTTCGCGACCAGGTGGGTGCCGTTAACAAAGGTGATCTACACCGGGGTGAGGCCATGCTGACCGCCCAGGCCCATACATTGGATGCCACATTCAATAGGTTCGTTATGACGGCTGTGACGGCCGAAAGCGTGAAGCAGATAGAAACCCTCATGAAGTTAGCCTTGCGCGCTCAGAGCCAGTGTAGGGCAACCTGGGAGGCTATATCGCATATACAAAACCCCACGGTGAATTACGTGAAGCAGGCCAACATCGCGCAGAACCAGCAGGTGAACAATGGGGTGGCTGAATCAATCCCGGAGAAACGAATCTCGCCAAACGAACTATTGGAGCAAGAACATGAACGGCTGGACGCCAGAACGCCGCAAGCGCCAATCAGAACTGATCAGGAACTGGAGCCCATGGCAGCAGTCCACCGGGCCAAGAACTGAGGCTGGTAAGGCGAGAGCGGCCCAGAACGCCTACAAGGGTGCGCAGCGGGATTGGGAGCGTGCGTTAGCCAGGGAATTGAAGCGGCAGCAGGAATTCCTTAGGCGGTGGGCGGGGCCGGGTTAGGCCCCTGATGTTTTGCGGCGCAGACCGAGGAGAGCGATGCCGAGACCCAACAAGGCAAGAGGGGCGGGTTCTGGGATAGGCAAAGTACAAGGCGAGTTCGCTGTGTTGCCAATTGAGAGAGTCACGCACCCTTGCGCGGTTGCGCCACCGTCGGCGCCCGGGTAGATCGGAGAAGAAATTACCATGGAAACTTCAAATCGGTACTGTCGACCTGCCAACAAGACCCCTGAGAGGTTTCCTCTATTGAAATTTGCAAAGTCCCCGTCAGCCAGGTCGCCGAGCACGAAGAACTCGTCTATCGTGCTTCTAGACCGAGTCCAGTCAATGAATATTGTGCTTCGAGTTCCCTCCTTTAGTTCTACTCTAAAGTCAACATGCCCGGCAGTGGTCTTGTCATTTACTGAAAACAGTCCGTTGAGTGACCAAGTCGTAAATTCATCGGCCGTAAAGTAAAGATAAGTAAGATAAGTTGCAGCCCGACTTCCTTGTTCGTCCGATTTGTTCAGGAGAGCATTAATTTCAAATGTCGCACCGTCACCAGTATCTGTATAAGTTGCTTGGCTCACCGAAGTACTAGTGCCTTGTGCTGCGCTGAGTAACTTGGTGCCGAAATCAGTCGATGTATCACGCACAGATTCAAAT
>CAYGNA010000738.1:0-1795 GCA_964351065.1 uncultured Pseudomonadales bacterium | reverse complement strand
GTCCCGGAGCGTGACCACCATAAAGTTTTCAATATTGCGGCGATGACGCGGCTTTTCAGGTCTTTCAGAAGGTGGCACCAGGATTTTCCATGAAGCCTTGATTTCAGGCATGCCGAACTCGGGCGGTGCAGGCGGTGGATGCTGGAGGAACCGGGCGAGCAGGTCTATTTGCGCCTCAGATAGATCACCCGAGCTTCCCCAGTTTGGCATCCCGGCCGGAGAGCCATAGGTAATGAGCGTCTTGAGATACTCCGTGCCTTTGGCCCGCGTAATCTCGGCAGTCAACGGCTTGCCCGTAGCTCCTTTCCTCAGCACGCCGTGACACCCGGCGCAGCGCTCAAAGTAGATCTGGCGCGCTTCGGCATATCCTTCAATGGAGATAGCAGGTCCCGATGATTCCATAAACGCGCTGGCAGCATCAGGCGAAATTGCGCTTGGCGCACCCTGGTACGCCAATGATGCGCTCGACGGCACCGGGTGCTCGCTCTTTGGGACATTCCCTCGCACTGCCTGCACGTCTTCAACGCCAACAATGCCGCCGCCATTCCAAGCGCCCAGGACATAGGTGAGCACAGCAGCTATTTCCTCATCCTTAAGGTAGGCCATCGGCGGCATCACTGCATTGTAGGTCTGCCCATTGACGACAATCTCGCCGTGCATACCCTCTATAAGAGCTTTAATCGCCCGGTGATGATCTGCCTGGAGGAAGTCTGAATTCGCCAGCGGGGGGAAGGCGCCTCTCATCCCTTTCCCCTCAGGCTGATGACAGGCAATACAGACACTGTCATAAACCTGTTGGCCGCTCACTCCCGCCGAGCGCATTTCTGCCTCATGCTGATCGAGGGCAGATACACTAAACGCCTGAAAGGCGTAGAGACCTGCACAAACGGCCAGCGTGGTAATTATTCCTGTTTTCATTCTTATTGCCCTCTTTCCAATTAGTTTTGTTGTCAATTTTCATTAGCGCGAGACGCGCCGGAACAGCTCCGTTAGATTGAAAAATGTAAAGTCAGTGAATAGCTCCGAGGAGACTCCGCAAGGGTCCCGACCCTGGGGTCGTCAGGAGCAAAGGCCCGCACCTTGCCATAGCGCCAGTAGACTTTGTCGCTCAAGTTGTTAACGGCAAAGTTGAGCCCCATTCCAGGCCTGATCAGCCAGCGCCCCAACATGTCAAAGGTGGTTCGCGACGGCGGGACAAAAAACGTGCCCGACGACAGATCCAATCGCTCCTGTCGGCAAGCGGTGGTTGAATAGACACCCAGAGAGAAGACTCCGCCTGTGTTCCACAACAAGCCAACGACAGCTTTTGGTGGATCAAGGAAATTAAGGGGCGCGCCGGTTGTATCGTCTTGCCCGCTCGCCGTGTGGGCACCAAGCGTCAGAACGAACCTGTCCAGCCGGGACAGGATTGCGCCAAGCCCTTGCGACAGGGATAGCTCATAGCCCGTTATTGTGGCGCGATGAAGGTTGCGTGACTGAAACAGCAGGGCACCATCGAAAGGATCCACGCCGACCCTCACGCGCGTTTCAATCAGGTCTTTGTAGGTAGATTGATAGGCCGCAATTTCGACGCTACTCTCCCCAAGCGCCAGGCGAAGACCAGTCTCCAGGTTACGGGAATGTTCCGAGGAAAGAGCAGGGTTTGGCAGGGCACGCACGTTGATCGTGCCACGGTAATCAAGGTAAAGATTCACATCCTCAGCTGGAGGGGCGCGAAAGCCCTCAGCGTACTGTAGATAGACAGACGCCGACTCGCCCAGTCGCTGCGTGATGCCCAGTCGAAGGCTCGTGTCAC
>CAYGNA010000737.1:0-1797 GCA_964351065.1 uncultured Pseudomonadales bacterium | reverse complement strand
ACACCGCGTGCGGAGTCCAGATAATCTTGTAGCCCAGTTCTTTCACCTGCAGGCAATAATCCACGTCGTTAAATGCAACCGTAAGCTCACTCTCATCAAAGCCCCGGGTTTGATCAAAGACGGAACGCCTGATGAGCATACAGGCACCAGTAACAGCTGACAGCTCGTGTTGCAGCACCAGGCGATCATAGTAGCCCAGGCTGCCCTGCTGTTGGTATTTGTGGGCGTGACCGGCCACGCCACCAACGCCAAGAATTACGCCACCATGTTGCACGGTATCGTCATCGTAAAGCAGTTTTGCGCCAACAATGCCCACCTCCGCCCGGCAGGCATTGCCCATCATTTCGGTCAGCCAGCCATCCGAGATAACCTCCACGTCGTTGTTCAGCAGGCAGATATATTCGCCGTCGCTGGCGCGTATGCCAGCGTTCACAAGGCGAGAGAAGTTGAACGGCTGGCCATCATGCATCACAGAGAAGTCACCGCGAGCGGTACCGTCTTCCAGATAGCGAAGCGTGGCAGCGTCGGTAGAGCCGTTGTCGATAACGGTTATCTGGTAATTCGGGTAGCGGGTTTTTTGCCTGATGCTGGTGATACATGCGCGCAGCAGGTCCAGGCTGTCGCGCGTGGGAATAAGAATATTGACCCTGGGCTCCGGCACTGGAATTTCGCGCAGAATGCGAAACTTCAATCCTTCGAGGGTCACGCGTGCACGGTTAGACGTCCGATTCAGATGATCTTCAACCGCCCGCTGCGATGCGACCAGCGCATAAGGTTTTGCCTGAACCGTCATCGAGGTGCTGTCCTCATGCTTGCGCCAGTGGTATAGCACGCGAGGAATGTGGGCAATTTGTGAGGTTTTTAGTTGCTCTGTAGCGCGCAGCGCAAGATCGTGGTCCTGTGCCCCCTCAAAGCCCAGGCGGAGTCGACCCACCTGTTCCACAAGCTGCTTGTCGTAGACAGAAAGGTGACAAAGATAGTTATGCGCCAGCAGATAATCGTAGTTCCAGTCTGGCTTGAAATGAGGATCACAGCGCTCGCCATCCTCGGAGAGCTTGTCTTCGTCAGAGTAGATCAGTCGAATATCGGGACGGCGCACCAGCAACTCCGCGACCCAGAAGAGGGCAAAGGGGGACAGGGTGTCGTCCTGGTCAAGAAACGTCACATATTCTCCGGTGGCTGCGTCCAGTCCAGTGTTCGAGGCCGCCGAGACATTGCCGTTCTGATTGCGCTGGCAGAGCGTAATGCGGGGGTCATTGAAGTCACCCATAATTCGACCCACGTCAACAGTTGTTGAGCAGTCATCCACAATACACAGTTGCCAGGTTGGATATATCTGGTCCTGCATGGACTGGATGGCTGCCCGCAGAAAGTGCTCGTTGGGATTATAGGTTGGGCAGATGACCGAAATTAACGGCTGGCGATCAAACTTTGCGATAGTCGCGGCTGCCAAATTGGCGTCATCTGGTCCATACTCCCGGTCAACCCATTCGCTATAGGTAATCTGTGTTCGCGTCAGGTTTTTGCCCTGCTGACGCTGCATCCGCAGGTGAGCCACACGTAAACCGATACCCGAGATGCCCTCGCTAAACAGCACTTTCAGTGATTTACCAGCCAGCCTGACAACCCCACCCTCGTGGCGCAGGGCGTCGTTCAGCAATGTCATCAGGCTGCGGGCTTCTGTCATCGGGAACCCTGGAAATGCATGTCAGACACTCGCCACCACAGCGGCAGATGTGGGGGTAATGGGGTTGAAGTGGAGTGTCGACAGAGGTGAGAGCATGAGCGTATGAGGAC
>CAYGNA010000736.1:0-1801 GCA_964351065.1 uncultured Pseudomonadales bacterium | reverse complement strand
GTCCGTGGTCATGCGTCTGCTGATCCAGTCAGAAGGACTACTCGATCTGGACGGCACCGGCATGTCGGCTGACATGCTGGAACGTTTTCGACGTCTGATCAAACGGCCACATGGTCTTGTGCTCGTCACAGGTCCGACCGGCAGCGGCAAAACAACCACACTGTACGGTGCGCTTAATGAGTTGAACCTGCCCGGCGTCAAGATCATCACTGCCGAGGACCCCGTGGAATATCGCTTGCCGCGCCTGACCCAGGTTCAGGTGAATCCAAAAATAGGCCTGGAGTTTTCCTCGGTACTGCGGGCCGCGTTGCGCCAGGATCCGGACATTGTGTTGATCGGTGAAATGCGTGACCACGAAACGGCGGAAATAGGACTCCGGGCAGCGCTCACCGGGCACCTGGTACTGTCTACCCTGCATACCAACGATGCTGTCAGTAGCGCTGTGCGCCTCATTGACATGGGCATTGCGCCCTATCTGGTTGCAAGTTCGCTTGCCGGCATACTCGCCCAACGCCTGGTGCGAAAGGTCTGTTCTCACTGCGAACAGGATTATGTAGCAACGAAACAGGAGCAGATCTGGCTTGAGTCGCTGGGGTTTGAAACCGTTGATGGGCTGCGAGCAGGTGCTGGCTGTTATCAATGCGCCAATACGGGTTACCGGGGACGAATGGGTGTGTTTGAGTTGCTGGAACTCGATGAATCGATGCTGAATGCACTGCGGGCGAGTGATCATGCGGGGCTCAATAGCCTGGTGGCGCAAAGCAGCCAGTTTAGAAATCTGGCTCGTGCCGCGCTCGACAAGGCGCGCATCGGGCAGACAACGCTTGCGGAAGTCTTCCGGGTTTCTGCCGACGTCACAGCGCAGCCACTGGTCGCGGTTGGCTGACATGGAATACACCTATCGGGCCCGGGACGCCAGTGGCAAGCTGATTGAGGGGCGCCTGACCGCCTCCAGCCGCGAGGCTGCTGCTGCCCATATCATGGCAGGTGGTTCACTGCCGGTGCAGTTGACAGAATCAGCCGCCGAAATTGATCTTGTTGAGGTGTTTGACAGCTGGCAGATGCGTCGGGCCAGAGTCAGTCTGGATGAGTTGATTGTCCTTTGTCGACAGATGTACGCGCTGACCAGGGCAGGTATCCCTATCACCCGCGCTATCCGTGGGCTGTCAGATTCGAGCGGCTCGCGCAAACTGCGGAATACCTTGAAGGAAATTGCCGATCAACTGGAAAGTGGGGTAAGCCTGGCCAGTTGCCTGCAGGATCACCGGTCGGTGTTTTCCGACCTGTTTATTGCAGTTGTGCACGTTGGGGAAAACACCGGAGGGCTCGACCATGCTTTCAGGCAGCTTGGCGAAAATCTCGAACTGGAGCGACAGGCGCGCAGGCGCGTGCAGCAGGCGGTGCGGTACCCGATTATGGTTATTGGTGCACTCACCGCTGCACTGACGATCATCAACATATTTGTTATTCCGGCTTTCTCCAGTGTTTTTACCCGGCTTGGTTCTGATCTGCCGTTACCTACACAGATTCTGGTGGCTACATCGAACCTCGTCCTCAACTACTGGTGGCTTCTGCTGCTAATCGCTGTTAGCGCCGCAGCCTTGTTTGTGCAGTACGTTGGCACCCGGCAGGGGCGCTACGAATGGGACAGGTACAAACTGCGGATCCCCCTGATAGGTCGCCTGCTTGAACTGGTCGCACTGTCCCGCTTTTCTCGCAATTTTGCGCTCATGCTTGCCGCGGGACTGCCAATTACCCAGGCGCTTTCGCTGGTTTCGGCGGCGGTGGGTAACAGTTTTAT
>CAYGNA010000735.1:0-1803 GCA_964351065.1 uncultured Pseudomonadales bacterium | reverse complement strand
TGACTTACCCAGCGGCTCGGGACTGATGTCGGAGCATACTGCCGCTAGAGCGTTTGCTTGACCTCCACCAGGAATTGCGGACCGGTAGCGCCCTCCAGTTTGCGCAGCGGGTAGCCCACATCAATGTGAATCACGCGATCCCGGTCCGTCTTGTCGGGCACTAGCCTGATGCCGAATCCTACGTCAGACAGCCAGCCATCGTCGGTACCCAGGTCGCCGGGTGATGCCCGACCGGCATCAAAGAAAGCCACAAAACCCACGTTGAACAGGGAAAGCGGGTTGAGATCGGTAAAGATCCGCTGTTCCGCTGTAAAACGATAGGTTGCAACGCCTGAAACAAAATTTGCTGGATATCCCCGCAGTCCCTGGATGCCACCCAGCAGAAGAGTGTCCTCGGGATCTGGCCGCCACTGGCGGGTCAGCCTGACCCCCAGGTAAAGGCTGCGCGTTGGCGTCTGGCCCCGGTGGTAATCGACATTGAGGGACACCATGGCGCCTTCCAGGCTGTTCTCGTCGAAGTTCCAGCGCCCGCGCCAGTTGATACCCGCCTGCAACAGTTGCTTGTTTTGACTGGTCAGCGTATCGACAAAATCCCCGGCAATGATGAAGCGACGATTACCGCTGGCTGAGTAGCCAAATCTCGCCCTGAAGTTTCTGCCGAAGTGAAGGTCCTCCGCCCGGTTGATCTGGTTGATGTTGTAGGCAACGCCGTATTCGTCTTCTATCTTCTGCCATTCGACGTAAGGATAAAAAAGGGTACGATCCCCGGGTCTTCTGGGCAGGTTACCCTCGAGATACTGTGTGTCTTCATAGTGGATGCCAAAACGTCGGCGCATCACCCCGTCATCTGTCGGGCGTCCGCGCCCCAGCCAGAAGTCGGCTTCTGCAAGCTTTATCTCCAGTCGGTTGGCTTCATCCCCATAGCGGTAGAAAATCTGTTCCCACACCTCATCATTGAGGAAAAGTCCCCAGGCACGCTCTGTCTTGATGGCATAGAAGGGGTGGGACAGGCTGATGAGCCGCTGGTGGCCGTCACTGTTGTCCTCGACCTGTAATCCGAGTCGTAGCCGGCTATCCAGCAGGTTCTGGCCAACAAACTGAAACGACAGGCTGTCTCTTTCGGGATCACTGTTGTAGTTTGCGCCCACGCGGTTGCCGCTTCCCAGAAAGTTGGCGTCATGAAATCCCAGGCCCACTTCACTGACGCCACCCCCGGTCTTCAATTTCAGGTCAGGTAACAACGTCCAGACCTCTTTCTGGATAATTTCAAGATCCACCACGTTCTCGCAGCGGGAGACGACCTTGATTGCCGCGTCGGAGGTAAAACTCTGGTTCCGGAGAATACGTTCGCTTTCCTGCAGTAAGTCCTCGTCGATCACCGTGCCCTGCTCGAAGAGCACCAGTTTGCGGATGACATCTGGCCGGGTCTTGCGATGAAACCGGTTGACCCACCGGTAGATGGCATTGTTTTCGTCTTCGTCCATGAGGTTAAAAATGGGTTGCGAATTGACATAGACATTGCCAACCCGCGCAGGACCGTCAAGTCCGTGGTCGACATTACTTTGACCCCATCGATCCAGGCTGGCCGTAAACTGGTAGCCGGGTGGTGTCGGGATATAGTTCTCCGTACACGCCTCTGCCTGTACCGCGACCGGGTGGAGCGCCGCCAGCAGCAGGCTGGTCAGTTTGTGAAAGATGGCCTGGCCACCCCTGGATTGAATCATTGAGTCGGTTCCCGGCGTGGCAAAAAGATCAGGGCGAGGATCAGGTTAATCAACCAGGTGAAGATGCCTGTCCAGAGAC
>CAYGNA010000734.1:0-1813 GCA_964351065.1 uncultured Pseudomonadales bacterium | reverse complement strand
GTATACATCACGACGCTGAGCACCGCAGGGCGGCCATTAAATCTCGGCGTCTTTCGTAGACTGGCAGAATATAATTTCCGCCGTCAGGTGATGTCACCATCCCTAAAACAACCTTATTCTCACTGCTGCCTGAAGTTAAAGACTCAATAGGTCTGATGGCTGAGCGGCTGATGATCGAAGCGCCTAAAGCCGATAATCCACGCGTTGTCGGAAAGCAGCGATGAGCGTGCGTATATCCTTTACATTTTATTGGCCCGTCGGAGTACGCGGCGCGATCAATGAGGCGGGATCAGTGGGATAACCACGTTTTGGACCGGCTGAGACCTGTCTCGGCCGCTTAAGTCGCGGTACCGGTCTCAGGCTGGCGCGCGCTTAGTCTCTTGTGCAGGTATGAGATGGCAAGCAGGCTGAGACCCAGTCCCATAAATGAGGCAACCCGCAGTAATCCTTCGAGTCCCGACATGTCGATCATAAACAGCTTGCCGATAACAAGGGCAAGCAGCAGCATTCCCGCCCGGTAGCAGCCGCGGCCAAAGCGGAAGGCACCACCCAGTATTCCGCCCACGGCCATCAGTAGCCAGACAGCTGAATAGGTATAGAGCTCCCCATTGCTGGTTGGCAGGTCGAAGCGCAGGGACGCCTGCCAGAGGTGGCGTATCTGGAACGAGATGTAAATGAACGTGGCAATGCCCGCAAACAGTGCTGTAAATTTTCTGGACTGTGGCTGGTTGAAGTAATAATGCAAGATGGCCAGCGCCACCGGTGCCGCAAATGCCAGTAGCGTCAGGTTAAAGACCGGCGTCTCACCAATGGCGGTCCAGGCCCAGGGGCGGGAAAGCAGGGTTGAGATCACCAGCAGCGCATAAGCCCCAAGTGCGGCCATGCCAAGCGCGCGAGAAAAAAGCCGATAAAGCCAGGCCAGGGACTCACTGACAAGGCTGCGACGGTAGTAGATGAGTGACATTGCACCAAACAGGACGCAATAGATACTGACCTCGTCAAACGTGATCTCCTGCTTGAACACCTCACCATCGTGCATCCAGTAGCGCACTTCGGCTGCGACAAAAAGCACAAACAGGTGCAGTGTTGCGCCTTCTGCCCAGCGGGCAATCAGTGGGTAGCCGCGCACGACATAGGCGCCGATGCCACAGAGCAGGGCGGCACCGCCAAAGGTCCAGAGTGACCAATGCACATCAGATGGGTAAGTGGCGAGCCAGGGGTTGAGGGTGAGACGTATGATGACAATCGCTACCAGTAGCTTCAGGACCCAGCCAAGTGCCGGCAACTCAAAGCGCCGAATGATCCACGCGATGGATATGACCTGGGCAGCAAGCATCAGCGTTAAGGTTGCTTCACTCACCACCATGGCGCCGGCCAGCGATAGGGCAAAGTGACCACCAAAAAAGAGCCAGACAACCAATGATTCAATCGACTGCTTTTTCAGCGCGGCTGTTGCGATGGCGAGGTAGGCCATTGCTACCAGGAATGTGCCGGCACCCCAGGCCCAACTGACCGCCAGGTGTGAGGTTAGCAAGTAGCCGGTTGCGAGGCAGAGCAGGGGGGCAAGCACGGCGAGGGAGCTCCAGATGGCCTTGAAGCGGGCGGTGGCCAGGTTGTAATAGGCGAGGAGCGACGTGGCCACTGCCAGTGTTGAGAGATACACAAGCAACGAGCTGGCGTCGGTTTCTCCCAGCGTCTGAAACTCGAAGCCGTCATCCACTGCAACAAGTCGCCCGGCGAGCCAGGCAGCAAGCTGTGACACCAGCAGGGTTGTTGGTGCTAACAGGATCGATTCACGCAACCTGGCAGCCCG
>CAYGNA010000733.1:0-1813 GCA_964351065.1 uncultured Pseudomonadales bacterium | reverse complement strand
CGGTTTCCCAGGCGGCGTGTCAACATGGCAAGCAGTACGTCCGAGGCATCGTCATACAACATAATGACCTCTGCGGTCTTGCTACCCGACTGCAACTGGCTCCCCACCTTATTGTTCGTGAACTCTTTCATGCCAAGACCAGGCCGTTAAAGGGCGATCCCCGATACGACACGCTGAATATGAATTACCCTAAACAGATTTTGATAAATCATGTTCCTCATGCGTTCAGCAGGCAAACTGCCCTTTTAGCCCGCGTCTCCCGGGCCAAAGTCTCACAGCACTCACCACCGAATACCTACATCAACCAGGCAGGTCTATCACCATACTCGGCAACAATTTATCGATACGAGTAGCAGCATGAACCAGTACGAAAAATTTATCGAACACTCCCGCAAACAATTGCTCTGCCACCTGCGCCCGGGATTGATGCATCCAGTCACACCAGCAGCAGCGCTCGACTTCGTCGACCAGGTGCTTGAAGACTGGCGGCGGCAGTTTGGCAACCAAGAACTGGCGCCGCCGACCCTGATCGAACGCGGTTTCTGGTACGTGCTTTACCTCTACGAAGACGTCAACTTGGCGCTGGAGCTTGGCGCAGGGCGCGACCCCTGGATCGTGCGACAACAATCCTCCCTACAGGGCCTCTACGACATGCTGAAGAACAGGTCAGCACTTGCTCCCGGCATGTGGGCCACACGACCATGTGGCGATGTCTGGGAATCCTGGGATGACGTCGAAGCGGCGGACTGGCATATAGTTGGTCAGGTGAGGGGATAGGGGAGATGGGGAGATGGGGAGATCAACAACTGTGGTCCCTAACCCGGTTCATCTTCAGCGCCAATATCTGCACGAAGCAACCCACGAAACGCGCGGCTCGCGGAACTGTTGCCCTGGATGACATCAAAAACCTCCTGGGCAATCGGCATGGGAATGGTGTGCGTATTGGCGAGCTCAATGACGGCCGGGGCGCTCTTGACGCCTTCTGCCACCATAAACATTTCGGCAACGATCTCGTCAATGTTGCGGCCTTTGCCCAACTCAATACCCACGCTACGGTTCCGGCTTTGGGAACTGGTACAGGTCGCGACAAGGTCACCCAAACCAGCAAGCCCGGCAAAGGTCTGTGCCTCTCCCCCTAATGCCACGCCCAACCGTGTGATCTCCGCAAGTCCCCTGGTGATGACTGACGCACGTGTATTATCACCCGCACCCTGCCCGTCACCCATGCCAGCGGCAATAGCAATGATGTTCTTCAACACGCCGCCGAGTTCGCAGCCAATGACATCGTGGTTTGTATAGACGCGAAACAGGCCGCTGTGAAAAAGCTTCTGGAGTTCTTTGACAATCACCTGATCTGCCATCGCGATGACACTGGCAGCCGCATATCCCGACATGATCTCACGTGCGAGGTTTGGTCCGGTTAACACGCCGCATGGATGACCAGGCAGTTCCTCATCGATAATTTGTGTCATGCGCAAGTTGCTTGACAGTTCGAGCCCTTTACTCAGGCTGACGATGGGAACCCAGGGGCGGACATAGGGTTTGATGTCTCTCAGCACCGAACGAAAATTCTGGGAGGGAACCCCGACAATAATCACATCCGCGTTGTGCATCGCCTCTGAGAGATCGTTGGTTGCCATTAAGCGGTGCGGCAGTCTGGCGCCCGGCAGGTATTTTTCATTGGTGTGGTTTTCATTGATCTCCTGCGTGGTTGCCGGGTCCCGGGCCCACAGCGTAATGGGCGCATTTCTCGCAACAAGAGCGCCCACCGTGGTACCCCAACTACCGCCACCCAATATCCCAACATTGAGTT
>CAYGNA010000732.1:0-1823 GCA_964351065.1 uncultured Pseudomonadales bacterium | reverse complement strand
GCTCCAAGGAGGCCGAGGTTGGGGCTGTACCCGGAGCGATGGCGCGCACGGAGTTGGAGACTGGCGAAGTAGTTGAGGCGACGATTCCACGGGAGATCATATTTGACGGTGTTATCGAAGCGGTAAATGAAGCCACGGTTTCGGCGCAAACAAGCGGCAGGGTGCTAGCGGTAAATTTTGATGTAGGTGACTACGTACCGCGTGGTGAAGTTATCTTGCGACTTACCAGTAAAGAGCAAACGAGCCGTGTTAAAGCTGCTGAGGCTGCACTGGCGGAAGCCACGGCCCGATTGTCTGAAGCCCGGTTGGCAGACCAACGAAACCAGGATTTGATCGAACGCAAGCTGATCGCCAGAGCAGAGATTGACCGTACTACAGCGGCTTTAAGCGCGGCTACCGCGCGGGTCGATGCCGCAACTGCCACTCTCAATGAGGCCAGGGAAAATCTTGGATACACAGACATCACAGCGCCGTATGCGGGCACTGTGGTCAAGCGATATGTCGAACCGGGTGAAACGGTCAGTGCTGGTACGCCGCTAATGGTAGGGCTTTCGCTGGAACAGTTGCGTGTTGTGGTAAACCTGCCGCAACAACAGATCACCTCACTGCGCGCCTATCAACGTGCGCGGGTATTGCTGCCTGCTGGCGGATCAGTTGAAGCGACCGCCCTGCGTATTTCTCCGCAGGCAAGTGTTGATACGCATACGTTCCGGGTTCTCGTGTCCATGCCAGAAGCCGAGTACGGCGCCTTTCCCGGTTCCCTGGTAAAGGTAGCCTTTGTTGTCGGGGAAGATGACCAGTTGTTGGTTCCGGTATCAGCGATCGTGCTTCGTAGCGAAGTAGCAGGTGCCTATGTGGTGGATGAACAAGGCCAGATCGGCTTTCGATACGTGAGGGTTGGGCCAAAGACTCCTGCTGGCGATTTCACCATTCTGGCGGGACTGGTCGCAGGCGAACGTGTTGCGCTCGATCCTGTGAAGGCAGGCATCGCCTATAAGCGCCAGGCAGACAGCAAGTCGGTAGCAAAATAATGGCCAACTCGCACAACAAACTGGGTGTGTCCGGTCAGATCGCGCGACTCTTTCTCAAGGTTGAGATTACACCATTGCTTGCGCTGGCCGGACTGTTGCTGGGCCTTTTTGCCGTCATTGTTACGCCCAGGGAAGAAGAGCCGCAGATCAATGTCACTTTTGCGAACGTCTTTATTCCCTTCCCCGGTGCATCAGCACAAGAGGTGGAGTCCCTGGTTACGACGCCAGCGGAACAGGTGGTGTCCGAGATACAAGGCGTTGAACATGTCTACTCAACATCCACGCCTGGCCTGGCAACATTAACGGTGCGCTTCCGGGTTGGTGAGCCAAGAACAGACGCTATTGTGAGGCTCTACAACGCGTTCTACTCAAACCAGAACTGGCTGCCCCCCAATCTTGGTGTCGGCAGACCGCTAATCGAACCCAAGGGAATTGACGATGTGCCGATCGTCGCTGCGACCTTGTGGTCCAACAACCCCCGGATATCGGCAAGTGATTTGTTGCGCATTGCCCACGCTGTTGAAACTGAGCTGCAACGGGTAGATGGCACTCGTGATGTATATGCCATAGCCAGTGCCGAACGGGTGATGCACGTGCTGTTTGACCCAAATCTGCTCGCCGGTTACGACCTGACACTTGATGAACTGCGCGCTGCGTTGGGCTCAGCGAATGCCTCACGCGATGCTGGCTATGTGGTTGATGACAATCGTTTGATGTTGTTGCAGGCGGGGACGTTTCTTGGGACAGCAGAAGAAGTAGCGCATCTTGTTGTTTCTGTCAAAAACGGTGCGC
>CAYGNA010000731.1:0-1823 GCA_964351065.1 uncultured Pseudomonadales bacterium | reverse complement strand
GCCCTGCAACAGGCTGAACGCGATCTCTCGCGTACTTCACTGCGCGCACCTTATGCCGGTTTGCTGCGCACCAAAAAAGTAGACCAGGGGCAGTTTGTGTCGCGCGGGGCATCAGTCGGTCAAATTTACGCGAGCGATGCTATCGAGGTGCGCGTTCCACTGGCAGACAGTCAGTTGGCCTACCTGGATTTGCCACTGGGCAGCCGTGGTGCCCTGCCTGAGGCACAACAGGCGCGTGTTCTACTCAGCACAGACTATGGCGGCCAGCACTACGAGTGGGTTGGCCGCTTGGTGCGCACTGAAGCGGTCATCGATGCGGCCACCCGCATGGTGCATGCGGTCGTCCGGGTCGATAATCGCAACGACTCCGACCAACCTGCCCTGCCGATTGGCCTCTTTGTCAACGCTGAGATTGATGGCCGCCTGGTTAACGATGTTGTGGTGCTGCCGCGCGCCGCCTTACGAAACCAGTCTCAGGTACTAATCGTCGATGACGAAAACAAACTGCGCTTCCGCAATGTGCAACTGCTTCGCTTTGATCGGGACGAGGTGCTTATCTCAGCAGGACTGGATCAAGGTGATCGCGTGAACCTGTCCCCCATCCAGACAGTAATTGACGGTATGCGGGTCAAGCCGGTTGTGGAAGGCCAGGGCTAATGGAAAAGCTGATTACATGGTTTGTTGATAACCCGATTGCGGCCAACCTGGTCATGGCCATCTTCTGCGTGGGTGGCATCATTGCGCTATCGAGCATGCACAAGGAAGAGTTTCCGAATATCGAGCCAGGTATTGTCCAGGTCACTGTCCCCTATCTTGGCGCGGCGCCAGAGGAAGTTGAACAGGCCGTCTGTATCCGCATTGAACAGGCGATCGAAGGTGTGGAAGGCATCGACCGCATCCAGTCCACCGCCGCAGAGGGTATGTGTAACGTCATCGTTGAGCTGCTTTCGGACGCTGACCAGACCCGGGCAATGAACGACATAAAGGGCAAAGTCGACGGCATTTCCACCTTCCCCCGGGAGACCGAGAAACCCATCGTTTCAGCCATGGCGTTTCGTGGCCAGACCATTGTTGTCGCACTCTCCGGCAACACCGATGAGCGAACCCTGAAAATGACCGCAGACGAGATCAGGGATGACATTGCTGCACTGGATGGCATTTCCCAGGTCTCGGTGAACTATGCACGCCCCTACGAGATTTCCATTGAGGTAAGTGAAAACACCCTGCGGCAATACGGTCTCTCCCTCAGTTCTGTCGCTAACGCAATTCAGCGTTCATCGCTGGACATGCCAGGTGGCTCCATCAAAACCCAGGGTGGCGAAGTGCTCCTGCGCAGCAAGGGCCAGGCCTATAACGGCAGCGATTTCGAGGACATTGTTGTGCTGACAAGACCAGACGGTACCAACCTGACGGTGGGTGATGTCGCTAACGTCCGCGACGAATTCCAGGAAGGCTACCTGCGCGCCAAGTTCAATGGCGAACGCTCGGTCATGATCACGGTCTACCGCGTTGGCGAAGAGGACACCATCCAGTCTTCTACGTCCGTGAAGCAGTACATTGAACGCAAGCGCCATAGCCTGCCCCAGGGTCTGAACCTGACGGTGTGGATTGATGAATCCCTGTCGCTTGGCAGGCGTATTGAGGCGCTGACCAAGAACGCTTATGCCGGCCTTGCCCTGGTACTGCTCATCCTGACGTTGTTCCTGCGCTTCAAGGTGGCGGTCTGGGTGGCGGCCGGTATTCCCATCGCCGTGCTGGGTGCCCTGTGGATGTTCCCTTTTGCGGGTATCAACATCAGTTCCCTGACAGTCCTTGCATTTATC
>CAYGNA010000730.1:0-1824 GCA_964351065.1 uncultured Pseudomonadales bacterium | reverse complement strand
GTCTTCCCCTTTGGCAAGCGCTTCGTCAGCAGCCTTCGCCCGCACCCGGGCCTTGTCCAGTTGGGTAACGATAATGGCGTTTACATCCGGGTTGTATTTTTCCATCCGCGCCACATATAACTCAAGCAACTCGCTGCTGGAAATTTCCCGGGCCTTGAGCTTGCCCACGAGCGTTGTGGCATCAGCAAACGCTATTTCATCCATCGGTCTTCCCTCTGTTGTCTGATATCACCCAAGCTTAAGTGAGTAGGCACAGACTTTAAAGCGGTGCGCTGACAGGATACAGTCTTCAAATTGAACAATCGGCAGACTCACATGGCAGACAAGCACAGCGAATTCAGGGCGGAAACCAGGGCGTGGCTGGAGGACAATTGCCCGGCGGGTGTGCGCAGGCCAGGTGCGGTGCCCTGGGGCAGCAGCAAAATCGCACTGGATGATGATTCGGCGGCGTGGCTCGCGGCCATGGCCGACAAGGGCTGGACAGTACCCACCTGGCCCAAAGAGTATGGCGGTGCTGGACTTTCCCGCGCGGAATACATGATCCTGGGTGAGGAAATCCGGCGAATTGGCGCGCGTGCACCACTCACCGGTCGCGGCATCAATTATATTGGTCCGACCGTACTTGAGTTTGGCACTGACCAGCAGAAGGCCAAGTGGTTACCCCGGTTCGCACGCGGTGACGGTGGTTGGTGTATGGGCTACAGCGAACCGGCGGCCGGTAGCGACCTGGCCAACCTGCAGATGCGCTGCGTGGATGAAGGTGATGTCTACCGCCTGAACGGCATGAAAATCTGGACATCTGATGGCATCTATGGCGACTGGATCTTCTGCCTGGTTCGTACTGCACCCGAGAAAGCCAAGCATGAAGGTATTAGCCTGGTGCTCGTCAATATGGATCAACCCGGCGTTCGGGTCAGGCCCATTCAACTGATCAGTGGCGCCTCGCCTTTCTGCGAGACCTTCTTCGAGGACGCGGTTGCCGACAAGGATGATCTTATCGGCCCGGTAAATGGTGGCTGGGGTGTCGGTAAGCGCCTGTTGCAGTATGAACGCTCGGTGCATGGTGGCGTCAACACCAGCGGCCAACAGGTTGAGCAGAAAGTCACACCACTGCCTGAATTGGCCAAGAAGTACATTGGCGAAAGAGACGGCAAAATCGCCGATCCCGCATTTCGCCAGCGCCTGACAGACCTGGAAATGAACAATCGTGCTTACAAGCTGACCCAAAGGCGCGTCATTGCGGAAACCCAGGTCAGCGCCCCCACGACAGCGACCTCAATTCTCAAAGTGAAAGGCGCTGAATTTACCAAGGAGCAGGCTGAAGTGATTCAAGCAGCCATGGGCTACCTGGGTGCCGGCTGGGAAGGCCCAGGCTTCAGCAAAGATGAACTGGAAGCCAACACCAACTGGCTCACGACCCGAGCCGTCTCAATCTATGGCGGCACCAGCGAGATTCAGCGAAACATCATTGCCAAACGGGTGCTGGGTTTGCCTGACTAACGGGAGATTTCTCCGCTCTGCGGCTGCGCCGCGCCGGTCGAAATGACGGGGGCTCGGGTCACGCTACGCCGGTCGAAATGACTTTTTACATATCATCATCCCGGCCGAAAGACGCAGGGCCGCAGTGGAGAGATCTCGATGCAGGCTGGCTAGTATCGCCGCGCAGGCGCCTAACGATACCCTTCCGCGACAGGTCGCCTCGGCAGCGACCACCAGAGCGATTCACACGCCTCGGTCAGCTCGTCATCAAACACAACATCCAGGGCTGCAAGATTGGCGTCCACCTGGTCTGCCCGGCTCGCGACGATATAGGCCGCAGTCGTG
>CAYGNA010000729.1:0-1830 GCA_964351065.1 uncultured Pseudomonadales bacterium | reverse complement strand
GATACCTTCCGGATCCGGGGGGAACTCCGCACGTACCAGACGACTGGGTCTTTGCCTGACATCCTGCATGATATCCGGCGCCTGCTCCATGGTGGGTGCTGAGAACCGGACAACGTCCAGATCCGGCGTCTGCTCGAGTGAATGTTGAATGAGGAATTGCATCAACAAAAAACAGCCCAGCGTCATTAAGGCTGCCGCGGCGATCACACCTAAGTATTTCAGGGATATTTCCATGTACCATGCCAAAGCTTGCCGGCGCTTGAAGATTACACCCCGGAGATTGGTTTCGCCACCGCGAGGGTGTATGTTCGGGGCCGCATACTTTTAACGTGAAGTTCTCGAAAACCAACTTTCGCTTACTAACCTTCACTTAACAGCTTTCACTCAATAAGGAGGAATACCAATGACAGATCAGATTGCAGCAACCGGGTTACAGCTCCAGTCCAACATCAAGTCAAACGGAACGCTTGAGATCACCCTGGCGGAGGTGCCGACCCCAACGCTGAAAGAGGACCAGGTGCTGATCAGGGTAGAGGCAACGCCAATTAACCCGTCTGACCTGGGTTTGCTGTTTGGTCCAGCTGACATGAGTCAAGCGACCGTGACGGGCACTGCGGAGCGCCCCGTGGTGAGTGCACCGGTACCCGAGGCGATGCTAAAGGCCGCTGCCGCCCGACTGGATCATGCGCTGCCAGTAGGTAATGAAGGCGCTGGCGTAGTGGTTGATGCAGGCAGTTCAGCTGAGGCCCAGGCGCTGATGGGTAAGACCGTGGGCGTTGCAGGTGGCGCCATGTATTCGCAGTATCGCGCGGTTCCCGCCAGTCAGTGCCTTGTGCTCTCGGATGACACGACACCTGAGCAAGGTGCATCGTGTTTTGTGAACCCGCTCACCGCGTTGGGTATGGTTGAGACCATGAAGATGGAAGGCCATACGGCCCTTGTGCATACGGCCGCTGCCTCCAACCTTGGCCAGATGCTGGTCAAGATCTGTCTTGCGGACGGGGTTGATCTGGTGAACATTGTTCGCAAACAGGAGCAGGTTGACCTGCTCAAGTCGCTCGGTGCCAAATGGGTATGCAACTCCAGCGACGATGACTTTGTTGAACACCTGGTCGATGCGCTTGCTGCCACCAAAGCGACCATTGCATTTGACGCGACCGGCGGCGGTACGCTTGCCAGCCGAATTCTGTCCAGTATGGAAGCCGCCGCTTCCCGGGGTGCAGATCAATTCTCCCGCTACGGGTCGACGGTCTTCAAGCAGGTGTACATTTATGGTGGGCTGGACAGAACGCCAACGACATTACACCGGAACTACGGCATGTCCTGGGGGCTTGGTGGCTGGTTGCTCACGCCTTTTCTTCAAAAAGTTGGGCCGGAGGTAACAGAGCGGTTAAGGCGCCGCGTGGCGGATGAGATCAGCACGACCTTTGCGAGTCACTACTCACACCGGGTTACACTGGGCGAGGCCCTGTCAATTGAGTCGATTAGCACCTATGGCAAGCAGGCGACCGGTGAGAAATACCTGATCTGTCCGAACGGTTAGCGGGTAGTCGGGGGCTGGCTGGGAGATCGGGCGATTTTGCCAGCCTGCCGGCTTTTGCGGAGAGCTGGTATAAGTGTAAAAAATAGTTTGTCCCGCCCGAAGATATCAGTTAATAATTTGATCGAGTGATCTTTAGTAGGCGTCTTAGCGGGTCCACGCCTTCTGTGGCCCGCTTTTTTGATGGGCCTTCATTGTAAGGACAAATACTATGGATCGATTCGACTCTGATGAGGAACCTCCTGGCGAGCGGGGAAACAACCTTTCTTCGACTGCTACTATTGCTCTTC
>CAYGNA010000728.1:0-1834 GCA_964351065.1 uncultured Pseudomonadales bacterium | reverse complement strand
GCGCTGTGTCAGTATCACATGCAGCCCACCCAATTCTTTGACACCGGGCCCAAGCTTGATGTCCGTGCCGCGACCGGCCATGTTTGTCGCCACCGTTATCTGACCGAGGTTGCCTGCCTGCGCCACTACGTCGGCCTCCTCCTCGTCCTGTCGGGCATTAAGTAACCGAAACGACAAACCACGCGCCGAAAGCAAACTGTCTAGCTTTTCGGACGCAGTAACCGTCGTCGTACCGATAAGGATCGGCGCACCCGTTGAGTGTACTCGCAGCACTTCGGTCACAATACTTTGCCATCGCTCCTCATCCGTATCACAGATTTTGACGGGCCGGACAATACGCTGACAAGGTAGGTGTGTTGGGATTCTGATCACACTAAGTCCATAGACATCCCATAGCTCAGAGCTTACTTCCCTTGCAGTACCAGTCTTGCCGGCGCGCATCATGTCGCGACCGAAGAAGCTTTGATACCTGAGGTTTGCCCGTGTTTCACGAATCTCCGTTACCTCACAGTCTTCTTTCAATTCGATCAGTTGATGCAGGCCACTTTCCCAGGTCCGATCTGGGGTAACACGACCCGTGTTTTCATCCACAATTTGTATCTTGCCATCTTGCACTATGTAATGGATGTCTCGCAGAAATAGATGCAGTGCGCTTAGCGCCTTCTGCACAATTTCTTCGCGACGGATCTTGCCAACCCAAAGCGGGCCGAAATCGCTTGCCCGCCTTTCAATCTCTTTACGACCCCTGTTCGTCAGATGCAGCGCGCGCTGACGTGAATCTATCTGAAAGTCGGTTTCTTGCTCCATCGAAAGCGCTATTTGGTAGGCTTGCTGCATGAACTCAATCGAAGCCTCGACCCTTTTCCCTGCAGAAATAATCAGCGGCGTTTTTGCATCGTCAATCAGGATGCTATCTGCCTCATCGAGAATCGCGAAGTGGAGACCACGCTGGAGTAGTTGAGGACTGCGCAACCGATTAGTGTACAGCACCTCCGTTTGCAGCCCGAGCATATCGGAGGAACTACCAAGCGTAAGCCGGTCTCTCAGATAGTCAAATGTCAAATCTTTGTTACAACAGTAGGTTACATCGCGAGCGTATTGAGCCTTGCGTTCGATTGGCGCCACATCGTGAACGACACAACCAACAGAGACGCCGAAAAAGTCATAAAGCGGCTGCATTTCCTGTGCGTCTCTTTGCGTCAGGTAATCATTCACACTAACCACGTGAACGGGGATGCCAGCAAGGGCAGCGGTCACTGCCGGAAGAGTCGCCGTAAGGGTCTTGCCTTCTCCGGTTTCCATTTCTGCAACCATGCCAGCAAGGATAACCCGACCACCCAACAACTGCTCATCAAAGTGTCGAATACCGAGAACCCGCCCAGCAGCCTCCTGTATGAGTGCAAAGCATTCTTCGATGTTTTCGTTGGTAAACCCCTCGCGTCGGAGCTTCATACGAAGGTATTGCGCACGCGTCTTCAAATTGTTGTCCGTCTCGGTCCGGAAGTGCGATGACACCTTACCCACACCCTCTACAATGTGCTGAAAACGCGTGAGACGGGTGTTAAAAGGACTAAGACATTTTCCAGCTAGACTCCAGTAAAACTTTTCGAGTCCTGATTTACGCCACTCTGCACGCTCTGCCAGAACGTAGTCAGTTGCAGGCGCTCGCGATCGCTTCAACCCCTCACTCAACAAAGTAGAATTCATCATCCATCAAACCTCAAACTGGTGCATGATGACACGCCGAGCGCCGCGCAAGATCCGGTACACCAGCGGTTCACTGGCATGTTGAAACCTGACCCAGGCTCTCGTCCCAATCTGCCGTGAGTACTGG
>CAYGNA010000727.1:0-1835 GCA_964351065.1 uncultured Pseudomonadales bacterium | reverse complement strand
GCACTGAACCTCTCTGGACAACGACGGCTTCCGGTTGTACTCCAGGCGGAGATGAACGAATGCGGACTGGCCTGTATTGCAATGGTCGCTGGCTTTTATGGCAACAACACGGGCCTTTCCGGGCTACGTAACCAGTTTGGGCCAGGCGGCCGAGGGGCGACCCTCAGTCATCTGATGACCTTGTGTACACGGCTTGCACTGAACACCAGAGCCATTCGCTGCGAGACAGGCGAACTCGCCGCACTGTCGACACCCGCGATTCTGCACTGGGACTTTACGCACTATGTGGTACTGAAAAAAGTCTCCAGACGAGCAATCACAATTCATGACCCTGCCGTGGGATCGCGGACCTATCCACTGCAGGAAGCAGCCAATCACTTTACCGGTGTCGCGCTGGAGGTCACACCGGCTGATACCTTTAACAAGGGTTCGCCAGCACCACGCCCTCGCCTCTGGGACTTTTTTGGCGGCACCAGCAACCTGCTTCCAGTCTTCCTGCAGATAGTGCTGATCTCCGCCGTTTTGCAGGTGGTTGCGCTGGCAACGCCGTTCTATATGCAACTTGTGGTGGACGAAGTGCTTGTCAAACAGGATGCGGATCTTCTCACACTGCTGGCAACCGGCTTTGTGGGGCTCAGTTTGTTTGGAGCACTCAGCCAATGGGTGCGGGGGCTGGCCGGGATCTACCTGACCAGCCAACTCTCTTTTATCATGGGCGCAGGCATGTTTCGTCATCTGCTTTCGCTACCGATCGCCTTTTTTATGAAGCGACAGATGGGTGACCTGGTATCCCGCTTCGGCTCCCTAAAACCTGTTCAGGACTTCCTGACGAACAGCACTATTGCAGTGTTGCTTGATGGCGTCATGGCTCTCACGACAATCGCCATGATGCTGCTGTATTCACCACTACTCGCCGGCATTGTCATAGGTTCCATGGTCCTGTATTTGGGGCTGCGGCTCGCTTTTTATGGTCCTCTAAAGCAGCGCCAGCATGAGTCAATCGTGAGTGAAGCACAGGTAGACTCCAACTTTATGGAAACGATACGAGCCGTCAGTGCAATCAAGCGATTCAACGTTGAGCCTCAGAAGCTGGGGGAATGGCAGAATCGCGCCGCAGATGCGGTCAACAACGGCGTTAGATTTTCTCGCCTTGGCCTAGTTAATGAGTTGATTGATAGCATCTTAAGTGGTGTCTCGAATGTCCTGGTCATATTCATCGGTGCGCAACTGGTACTGGATGGCCGTATGTCTATCGGTATGCTGTATGCGTTCGTCGCCTATCGAGCCCACATGGTACGCGCCGTAACGTCACTGGTGGACGAATACCTGCGGTACCTGATGCTCTCGCTTCACCTTGAACGGCTCGCAGATTTGACCGAGACGCAGCCTGAATTCAGGGACAACCAGCGGGTACCAGTGCCAATCGACGGCGCGCTGGGTATATCAAACGGCAGTTTTCGATACAGCGACCAGGAACCCTACATTTTTGCCCACCTCGACCTGCAGATTGCACCAGGTGAGTTCGTCGCCATTTTTGGTCCATCCGGATGTGGTAAATCAACGCTGCTTGCCGTCTTGCAGCAAATTGAGCACCTCGATCAGGGTGAGGTCACGTTGGACGGCTATCCCGGCCGGGAAATTGGTGTGACCTCACTTCGCCAGTACAGCGCCAGCGTCTTGCAGGGTGACGGATTGCTGTCTGGTTCTATTGAATCCAACATTGCGTTTGGCGACACCTGGCCTGACCAGGCGCGAGTCGAACGGGCGGCAACTCTCGCCTGTATCGAGGCTGATATCTCTCGACTACCAATGGGATATCAAAGTCAGGTTGGCGA
>CAYGNA010000726.1:0-1836 GCA_964351065.1 uncultured Pseudomonadales bacterium | reverse complement strand
GGGCATTGATGATCTGGCCAGAAGCCACCAGTTTTGGCGGAACGGGTGCTTCAGTTGGCGTACCCGCGTCAAGCGGGAGACTTATCCCCGGGTTTGCCAGGAGATATTCATGTATCTGCCCGGGCAGCGCCTGACCCGGATCAACCTGCCACTCTGCCAGCCGGGCCAACACGGCTTTAGCCTTCACCGCGGCATATTCAGTGGTCGCAACCACACCAATCAGGCTGCCGTCGACAATCACCGCTACCACGTCCTCCATCCGCGACACCGCTTCCACGTTGACGTTGCTGAGCCGGTAGCTCGCAGCCGGTGGATGGATAATTCTTGCGTGAACCATACCCGGCGGGCGCAGGTCCTGGATATATGCCGCACCGCCACTGATTTTTGGCAGCAGGTCGACGCGGGTTGTGGTCCTGCCGATCAGCCGATATTCGCTGGTTGGTTTGCATTTGATTTCCCCGGTTGCCATCTCGGTGAGAGGCGCAGCCGTCAGCAACTCAATGTAAGATACCGAAAGGTTTGTGCCGGGCAGATGGATTATGCCGTTATCAACCTGTAACAGCCCAGCATCGACCTCGAAACGCCGCGCTGCGCGGGCCAGCAGGTGTTGCCTGGCCTCGGCACAGGCTTGCCGGACCGCAGCACCTGAACCCTCAATGGACATACTGCCGGCAGTGATAAACTCATTGGGTCCACGTGTCGTACTGCCGGTTTGTATGGTCAGGTCGTCAACTGCAACATCCAGTTCTTCAGCCGCAATCATCGCAATAGCTGTTTTGATACCCTGGCCGAGCTCAACCTTGCCCGTGTTCACCACCAGACGATGGTCTATTGCACCGATCCAGTCGCTGAGCTGTGGATTGCCGACAAGTGCAGCCGGTAGGCTCATGCTGATTCACTCCGCATGAGGAGGGCCGCATGCAGAACTGCCCGGATGATGCGATTGTGTGCGCCACATCGACACAGGTGGTTCTCAAGTGCGCGCTGCACATCCTCCCTTGATGGGCTGGGATTGGATTCGAGGAGGTGAGTCGCCGCCATAATGATGCCGCTGGCACAGTAACCACACTGCGCGGCATTAAAGGTTAGGAACGCTTGTTGTACCCGATGAAGGCGACCTTCCTGCATGAGTCCCTCGACGGTGGTGAGGGGTTTGCCAACCACCTCGGCGACTGGCAGCGTGCAACTGAATGCAAGCTCCCCGTCGACGAGTACGCGACAGGCGCCACAGCTCTCAGCGCCGCAGCCGTACCTCGGACTATTAAGCCCAATGGTATCGCGGAGCACATAGAGTAATGGGGCCTCAGCGTCCGCGTCGACATCCAGCTTCTGGCCGTTCAGTATTAGAGAAAGACTGGTCATACGGGTGATCCTACTGGCTCGCTTTTCTGCGATCAATGCAACTGCATCAATGATGCAGTACATTTCGGCATGCAGAAGAACAATAAAGAGGCAAACCATGCAAAAAAACTATGCGTCCACTTTACCTGAAGATGCCGCACTCTCCGGGATGGCTGTTGCCGTCTATGCTGCCACACGACCCGATGAGGTCTGTGTCATCGACCGATCGGGTCAACTTACCTGGCGGGAATTGAACGACAGGGCGAATCAGCTTGCAGCGTATTTTCGCGAACTCGGCATGGTCGAGGATGAGGGCGTTGCGTTGCTGTGCAGTAACCGCCTGGAGTTCGTGATTGTCCTCATGGCGACATTTCGTACGGGAAACAGGCTAACTCCCATTAACTGGCACCTGACCGGTGAAGAAACAGGCTACATCGTCGACAACTGTGATGCGCGCGTATTTGTTGCCGAATCCCGGTTTGCCGGGGTTGCCCG
>CAYGNA010000725.1:0-1838 GCA_964351065.1 uncultured Pseudomonadales bacterium | reverse complement strand
GGCCAAGAGACTACGCTTGTGCGCTCTGTTTCGGTGTGTGTCGTTTTTTCTTGTTTCCTAATCCGCCAGGCATGAGCCCAGGTAATCGAAGATGTCGGGGATCCGTCAGGGAGACGACTGACATTCACATTGATGGTTCTCGGGATGGCGCTGGCGACAATGGCGGATACCGGCGACCTGCGCCGCGATGAACACTGGCAAGCCCGCTCCACGTGGGCCTGCCATCAATGGACTCCCTCCAGGTCGAAGACGCTGACTGGACGTCAGTAGGGCGCTACTACCGTCATCGTCCCGAGACGACACTGCTCTATCAACTGATCGAGCAACATTGGCCTGCCTTCAGGAAGCAACTGGCGGCACAGGGCAAGTCACTGCCGGCGTATGTGGTGCAGGAGTTCGAGGATTACCTGAAATGCGGCCGCCTCGAACACGGCTTCCTGCGGGTTCAATGCGAAGCCTGCCACCACGAGAAACTTGTCGCTTTCAGTTGCAAGCGGCGCGGGTTCTGCACTTCCTGTGGGGCAAGACGCATGGCCGACAGCGCTGCACACCTTGTCGACGCGGTGTTGCCGAAACGGCCAATCCGGCAGTGGGTGCTGAGCGTACCGTATCCCCTGCGCTTCCTGTTCGCGACCAATCCAGGTGTGATCAGCCAGGTGCTGACCATCGTGCACAGGGTCATCAGCGCGTTCCTGATCCACCGCGCCAGCATGACGGTCAAATCAGGGGCGCAGAGCGGCGCCGTCACACTGATACAACGCTTTGGGTCTGCTCTTAATCTTAATCCTCACTTCCATATGCTCTACCTGAACGGTGTGTATGACTCGAAAGGATATTTCTGGCCGGTGAAACCACCGGCCCGTGAGGATCTTGACGTCATAACTTACACCATCGCGACCCGCATCGCGCGCTATCTGGAGAAGTCTGGCTATCTCGTCCGTGATCCCGAGCACGAATACCTCGACCTGATGCCGGACGAGGACGATGCCATGAATGCCATTGTCGGCGCTTCAATTACCTACCGCCTCGCCTTCGGGCCCAATGCGGGAAAGAAAGCCCTTACGTTGCAAACTGTTCCAGCCAGCGACAAGCAGACCAAACCCAACGAGTTGGTGAGTCGCCAGTCCGGCTTTTCACTGCATGCTGGGGTGGCCTGCAAGTCCAATCAGCGCAAGAAGCTCGAGCGCTTATGCCGCTACATAACGCGGCCGGCCATCGCCGAACAGCGCCTGTCACTGGCCAGCAACGGCAACGTCATCGTCGGGTTGAAGACGCCGTACGATGACGGCACTACTCACGTCGTATTGAGCCCGCTGGAATTCATTGGCAGACTGGCGGCACTGGTACCGCGACCCCGGGTCAATCTCACAAGATTTCATGGGGTATTCTCGCCGAACAGCAAGCTACGTGAACATGTCGTCCCCCAAAAGCCAATCGAGCAGGAAGAACAGCGGAAACCCAGGGCTTACTCGATGACCTGGGCACAACGCTTGCGGCGTGTGTTCGCGATCGAGATAGAGAAGTGCGAGAAGTGTGGTGGACGGGTCCGGGTCATTGCGTGCATTGAGGATCCCGATGTGATCCACAAAATCCTGAAGCACCTGGGGTTGGACTCGGCAGATTCCCCGCAGATCCGCTCACCGCCCGAAGCACTGTTCGACCATTCGCCGAATCTTTTCTGACGTCCACTCGCGCTGGCGGAGCCGCACTCGACTGTAGTCCGGCAATCGAAATTTTTCTGCTCACTTTTCGGCCAGGTCCATGGCTCTCAGCACGGTGCCATCGCTCGAAATACAGCGGTTTAAACGGAAAAGTGTCTTGACCAGCCCCCAGACATG
>CAYGNA010000724.1:0-1839 GCA_964351065.1 uncultured Pseudomonadales bacterium | reverse complement strand
CAGTGGCTGCATCACCCCGTTCCCCACACAGGATCATGCGTTTTGCCCAGCCCTCACCCACGAGCCAGGGCAGGTGTTGGGTACCCAGTCCTGCGGGCAGCAGTCCAACCGTTGCTTCTGGCAGCGCCAGTACCGCATGTTCTTCCGCAATCCGTATATCGCAGGCCATGGCACACTCCAGGCCGCCGCCCATCGCGTAACCATTAATCGCTGCAATTGAAACACCACGGAATCTGCTCAGCGCACCAAATGCCTCGTTGAATTTGTCAGCCACAACCGCAGCAGCTTCCCGGTCGCCGCCAGCAAACATCTTAAGGTCAGCACCAGCCGAAAAGAACCTGTTGCCTGCCCCTCGAATAACCAGCGCATACACCTCGGGGTTACTATCCAGCTCGGCAACAAGCGTCGTCAGGTGGGTTAACACCTCTTCATCAAAGGTATTGGCGGATGGATTATCAATGGTGATGTAAGCGGTGTGCTGGTCAAACTCGAGTACAAGTTTTTCTGTCATGGCTGGCTCCCGGGTGTCTGCCAAAGAGCATAATGGCTTGGCGGGTTGCAATCCAGCCAACACAGGCGGGCTAGTACTCTGAGCTCATCCCGTAGTAGAAATCCTGCCATTTGCGAAAGTCCTCAATATTGAAGATCGCAATGCCAAGGTGGTTGGTATCCCCGGATATCTGGGTGCACCAGCGAACTTCACCCGTCAACTTGTAGAAAGTCACACCTGTGCCGCTCTGGGCAACCGTCATGGTAATGACTGATCCTTGGGGAACCGCCAAAGTCGTCTCCAAACGCATGCCGTTGCGCGCCAGATCAAGCATGGCACCATGCAAAATAGTGCCTTCCAATTGAGGTTCCCTGGCACAGTCGTAGATCAGGAAAAACAGCTGGGTATTGATTGCAATCCGGGCATCTTCACGCACGTTGGTATTACGCTGGCCATCACGGCGCTTCAGGTAGCGTGCACGGGACAGCACTGAAGCGTTGCTATTGACGAAATACTTGATTCCCTTGAGACCACCTGTGAACTCTGGCAACGCCGCCTCGTCCAGTTCGTCTGCGAGCCAGAGGTAAAACTCGTTTGCCTCTGTGTCACCGCCTTTTTCTATATAGACCGGCCAGTCCAGGTATGCACGGAGCAGGTTGGAAAGCTGATCGACGGATAGCGGATTGTCAGCGGCGGTCATGGCGAACAAATAACAATTCAGCACTAAGGGAAGCGCAGTCTAGCATTCTCGAAGAGTCTGACGTAGCCATAGCGAAGATTTCCCCTCCCTGCTGCCATAACCGGGCAGAGACCCGGCAGACAAGACTAGCTTATGGGATATGTTTCTCAGACGCTGCAGGATCGCAGTGAAATCGCGAATTGTCGAATCCTCCTGGATTGCAGCTTTCTGTAAGTTAAAACAGGCGCTTCCCCGGCAGGAGAAGCGCCTCACGAGCCTAGTCAGGCAAACCCAGCACGCGCTTGGCGATAATATTCAGCTGGACTTCTGAAGTGCCGCCTTCAATTGAGTTAGCCTTGGTACGAAGCCAGGCCCGTGTTGCGTCAAGGTCAGCCGGGTCAAAACCCTCACCTTCCCAGCCCAACATGTCACTACCAAGAATCTTCAGCAGCAACTCTGACCGGTTCTTGTTCTGTTCCGTGCCATAGAGCTTGAACATGGAAGAGGCAAACGTGGGTGCTTTGGTTGACTTTGACTCTGCAGTACCACGATGAACTGTCAGCGCAAAACTGCGGTCGTTCATCTGGTGTTGCGTAATCTCGTCTCGCAGGCTTGGGTCAGCAACTTTTCCGTCGACCGCGCCGTAACGCTCAAGTGCCACCTCAGACAG
>CAYGNA010000723.1:0-1842 GCA_964351065.1 uncultured Pseudomonadales bacterium | reverse complement strand
TCTATACCCTGATGCCCTTCAAAACTGACATTATTGGCAACCCCAACTTGCCTGCTATTCACGGCGGGGTGCTGGGTGCGATGCTGGAAATAACCTGCGTCGCCCAGTTGTTACATGACGCCGAGTTCCAGCATCTGCCGAAAACCATTGACATATCCTTCGACTACCTGCGCTCCGCTGGTCCCAAAGACGTCAATGCCAGAGCGTACATCATCAGGAGAGGTCGACGCGTGGCCAATGTCAGAGCGGAGTTGTGGCAAGATGACCCTGATCGGCTGCTCTGCGTTGGTCATGGCCACTTCTTGCTGGCGCCCTGAACTCACTTGCTACCCACACACGTGGACTCAATTCGCGTGGCCAACTAAAGAACTGCCAAAGGATGAACCATTGAGACTAAGTAGACCCAGAATTGAACCCTTATCCGAAGAAACCATGAACGATGATCAGATTGCGATGATCGCTCCTTTAGTGGAACGTTACGGATTTGCCTTCAATGTTCTCAAGACACTGATGCACCACATGCCGCTGCTGAATGCCTGGAATCCATTTGCAGGTCACGTCATGGCGACGTCAAGTCTGACACCCAGGGTGCGGGAAATTGCGATCATGCGCGTCGGCTGGTTGACCAGGAGCGAATACGAATGGGGCCAGCATGTGCTGATGAGCAAACCTGCAGGACTGACCCATGACGATCATCTGCGGATCATCGAAGGCGCAGAGGCGCCCGGCTGGAACGCCGACGAGCAGGCGATCATTACCATGACCGATGAGCTGCTACGCGACACAATAATCAGTGATCAAACCTGGTCAAGCCTGAAAAAATGCTTTTCAGATCAGCAGATACTCGATGCCATATTTACCGTGGGTCAGTACAACATGCTGGCAATGGCGTTGAACAGCCTCGGTGTTCAACGTGAGCAGGGCGTACCCGGTTTTCCCCTAACTCCAATTCCAGAAGGAAATTTCAATGCAGTTTGACCTGATGGTAGGAAACATGACATGGCAGGAGAGTGCCGAGCTGGCGATGCGCCTGCAAAAGGCCGGAATGTCCGGCATGCTTTTTACGGAAGCCGGCCAGGTACCCTGGATGATGGTTGCAGCTGCCGCTACTGCAGCGCCTGAGCTGACGTTCAGCACCGGTATCGCAGTCGCTTTCCCCCGCAGCCCTATGATATCCGCACAAATCGCCTGGGAACTCGCGCAAAACACTGGAGGCAGATTTCGCCTTGGATTGGGCAGTCAGGTAAAAGGGCATGTTGTCCGCAGATACTCAGCGCACTTTGACAAACCCGCGCCACAGATGCGTGACTATCTGGGCGCCGTTCGAGCCTGCCTTGCGGCCTTCCGGGAAGAAGAGCCTCTGGCTTATGAAGGCCCGTACTACCAGCTAAGTTATCTCCCCCGGCAATGGGCACCACCACGCCACAATTACGAAGACATCAAGGTGGACATGTCAGCCGTAGGACCAATCATGTGCCAGGTCGCAGGTGAACTCGCAGACGGTGTTCACGTGCATCCCATGCACTCTGTACCTTACATCCAGAATCGATTGCTACCGAATGTACAAAAGGGTACGGAAAAAGCAGGGAAAACACTGGACGATATCGATCTGATTGTCCCTGTATTCGCCATACCAGGCGATACACCTGAAGAACGCGAGCCGATGCTGAACAGAACAAGGACGCAGCTCGCTTTCTATGGTTCAACACCCAACTACGCATTCCAGTTTGACGATCTCGGCTTTGAGGGCACAACTGCACGGCTGGGCACACTGATGAAAGCCGGAGACTTCAAGGGGCTTGCAGAAACAATTACCGATGTCATGGTGGCCCGCGTCGGGGT
>CAYGNA010000722.1:0-1847 GCA_964351065.1 uncultured Pseudomonadales bacterium | reverse complement strand
TGCCAAGTATCAGCAGGTTTGCAGGCTTGTTTTGGTCGGCCAGCAATTCAGCAACTGCTGCGCCGGCGCCACCGGCTATAACGTTCTCTTCAACCGTCACCAGTAGCTCGTGACTCTCCAGAAGCGACAGTATCAGCGCCTCATCCAGTGGTTTCACGAACCGCATGTCAACCAGTGTAGCGTCCAGACGATCTGCGACAACGCTGGCGGGTGTATTCATGGACCCAAAAGCAAGGATCGCAATGCGACTGCCCTGCCTGCGAACAATACCCTTGCCTACAGGCAATGCTGTCAGCGACGGTTCGATGGTTGCGCCTGGACCTCTGCCGCGCGGATAACGAACCGCTGCTGGTCCGGGGTAGTGGTAGCCGGTTGTCAGCATCAGTCTCGCTTCGTTCTCATCTGATGGCGCCATAATAATCATGTTGGGTACGCAACGCAGGAAAGAGAGATCAAACTGGCCTGAGTGCGTGGGACCGTCCTCCAGCAAGCCAGCGCGATCAATGGCGAACAGGACATCGAGGTTCTGGATTGCAACGTCATGTATCAACTGGTCGTAAGCGCGCTGCAGAAAGGTTGAGTAAATGGCGATGACAGGTTTGCCCCCGCCAGCGGCGAGTCCCGCAGCAAACGCAACGGCGTGCTGCTCGGCAATCGCAACATCGAAGTATCTGTCAGGGTAGGTCTCGCTGAACCTGACGAGATCAGACCCCTCGCGCATGGCGGGCGTGATTGCCAACAGGCGTTCATCATTCTCGGCCGTGTCACAGAGCCAGTTGCCAAATATATTGGCGTACTGCTGCCCGGTTTCACTGGTCTTGCCCTGGGGTTCTATTTTGGTCAGGGCATGTGAAGTAACCGGTGAGGCTTCTGCTGGGGCGTACCCTTTACCTTTCCGGGTAATGACGTGCAGTAGTCCCGGGCCTGGCTGGTCCTTCATTTGTTCAAGCGCATTGCAAACTGCCGCAATGTCGTGGCCATCGACGGGGCCCTGATATCGAAGCCCAAGCTGTTCAAACAGTGTCACTGGTGATTCTGCTACATCTTTTAGTCGAAGCACTTTGGCAAAATACCTGGACAGGCTACCAACAGGTTGGGAAATGGACATGGCGTTGTCATTCAACACAATAATGACATTGGCACCAAGATCAGCCGTATGGCAGAGTGCCTCGTACGCAAGACCAGCTGTCATTGCTGCGTCGCCAATGACGGCAATTGCGCGAGCGTCATCACCACGCGCTGCGGCCATCACCGCAAAACCGAGGGCGGCACTGATTGATGTCGATGAGTGGCCCACGCCAAAAGTGTCATAGGGTGATTCAGTGCGGGAGGGAAACGGTGCTATCCCGCCTTTTTGCCTGAGGGTTCCCATCGCCTCGCGTCGACCCGTCAATATCTTGTGGGGATAGGTCTGGTGCCCGACATCCCAGACAAGTTTATCGGTAGGCGTTTCGAACGTGTAGTGCAGGGCGATGGTCAGTTCCACAACGCCCAGTCCGGCGCCAAAATGGCCACCGGTTCTTCCCACGGTAAATAGCAGGAAATGTCTCAGTTCCCGGGCGAGTTGTGACAGTTCTGCGGGCATCAGGCGTCTTAAATCTGCGGGCGAGTTAATAGTGTCCAGCAGCGGCGTTGCAGGTCTTGTAGTCGGAATCTGATCGAACATTGGGGTTAAGTGTTTCGGGTGGGTTGCTGGTAGCGACTAGTCGTCGACCATAGGCGGCATCGGTTGTTCCAGGACCGAGCCTCCGTTATTGATGAGCATCGCAACTTTTTGTTCTGCCTCTTTGAGTGCCTGCTGGCACTCCCGGGTCAGTTTGATACCCTCTTCAAAGGTCTTGACGGAA
>CAYGNA010000721.1:0-1851 GCA_964351065.1 uncultured Pseudomonadales bacterium | reverse complement strand
CCACAGGCCCCAAGGTTGATACATTTATCCCGGCCATCATATTGCTCTGTTGCTATCGCCATGTCGGATGGCCACCAGTGCCAGCCCAGCCGGTTAAAGCCGCGCGCAAGGGTTTCTCCAGCACGACCCAACGGAATCGGCGGCATCGTCGCCCTTTTTGGTGGATACGCCGGGTCACCGGCCAGGCCGGAAACCCCCATCATGCGATCGTTTTCATCGTAGAAGGGCTCAAGCATCGCATAGTCAATCGGCCAATCGTCAGCCACGCCGTCCAGGGTCTTGACCCTGAAATCGGACGGATGAAACCGGGGAAAGTGGCCCGCAAACAGGATCGTGCCACCACCAACACCGTTGTAGTTGGCAATCGCTATTGGTGATTCACTTACGTTAATGGGGTAGTCGGCAGCGTTCGCCCGATGGTTGGGATTGCTGTTCATTGCATTGTCAGACTCCCAGCCCATGGTGCTGCTGGGGTAATCTGACGGTTTCAGCCAGCCGCCCTGCTCCAGGCACAGAATCTGCATTTTGGTGTCGGCAAGACTCCAGGCAAACGCAGCGGCTGACGCACCGGCGCCAACTATCAACACGTCGACGGGTGCATTGCTCATCCCTTTTGTTCAGCCATCTGTTCAGCCTTGCGTTGGCGACGGATGGCGGCCAGTGAGCCCCGGTGCTCTTCCAGCTTGGCCTCGTTCAGCTCAATGCCGATGCCAGGTCGATCCGACGGAATCAGGTCGCCGTTATCCCACTCGAACGGCTCCACCACAATCTCGTCGAAGAAATCGCGCGACTTGTAGATGCTCTCCTGAATGAGGAAGTTGGGTATGTTTGCGTCAATCTGCACGGCTGCGGCCGTGATAATGGGTCCACCCCAGATGTGGGGCGCCATCAGGATGTAGTTGGCCTCGGCCATGGCCGCAATCTTCTTGCAGGCTGTGATGCCGCCGCAGCTGCCAAGATCCGGCTGGGCAAACGCGCAGGCGCCCGCGTCGAACAGGTTCTGGAACTCATGAATGCCCACCAGCCGCTCACCTGTCGCCACGGGGATACTGGTCTGTCTGGCAATCTCGCCCATCTGTTTGTAGTTCTCGGGCGGACAGGGCTCCTCGAGCCAGAGCGGATCATATTTTTCAATGCGCGCGGCAAGGCGCCTTGCCGCCGATGGCGTGATCTGGCCGTGGGTACCAATCAGGATATCCGCGCGATTGCCCACTGCCGCTCTTACCGCAGCAACGCCGCGCTCTGCGTTCTCGTATTCCTGCATCGAGATTTCCCAGGGCGGATTTGGCAAACGGCGACTCGACGACTGCACCAGCGGATCAAATTTGAGGCCGGTAAATCCCTCGTCCGCCAGCTGAGCCGCAATGGTGCCCAGCCGCTCTGCATCTGAGGTCCAGGTTTGCACGGTGCTGCCCTGCTGATCGTAGATGTAGGTATAGGTCCGGACGCGATCCCGGTATTTGCCGCCGAGCAGGTTGTAGACCGGCGTGTTGTAGTGCTTGCCGGTGATATCCCAGAGCGCGATGTCAATTGCGCTGACAACGCCCATGCCAACGTAATCAGGATGCTGCGCCATCATGCCCTCATACATCTTGTGATAGAGCGCCTCGCGGTCGATGGGGTTTCTCCCATCCAGGTAGCCCTCAAACACCTGCTTGACGAGTAGCTCGTAGCTGTCCTCAAGTCCATGCAGGGCACCAAGCACTGCGGTCTCGCCCCAGCCAACAATGCCGTTGTCTGTCTCGAGGCTCACAAAAAACCAGAAAGAACCGCCCGAATGTGGCGGCGGCGTTTGGACAACAAACGTTCTGACATTGGCTAGCTTCATGGACTTCTCCTGGGATGATCAAT
>CAYGNA010000720.1:0-1851 GCA_964351065.1 uncultured Pseudomonadales bacterium | reverse complement strand
ATCCAGGGCTGAACCGCGACGATCGAATCAGGATAAGCGTTTGCGAGGGTGATGTGCTGGCTTGCATAATAGGTACTGGCCTTCTTGACCGCTTCAGTAAATACATCCATTTCTGTCGCGGCGTAGGCCATCTCGGCCAGCCGATCATATTCCGGATCGTTCCACTGACCAAAGTTCTCGGTCTCGCCGCTCATGAAGCTGCGCAACCGGCCAAGCGGCGTGTAATTGTTTGCCCGCATACCAATCACGGTCATGTCGAAGTCCCCCTTGTACGCCTGGTTATAGCCGGCGGCGGCACTGCTGAGCACGTTGATCTCTGCCTCGACTCCGATTTTTGACCAGTAGTGTTTGTACAACTGCATCAGATCCAGGTCCGAACCGGGGACCGCGTCATAGGTGAATTTGAAGCCTCCTGGATAGCCTGCCTCGGCCAGAAGCTGCCGGGCAGCCTCGGGGTCATACCGGTAGCCTTCCCTGATTTCCTCCGGCCAGTCGTCCGGCCCGGCATCGAACCCCTGCTCGACCACGGTGGGCCCACCCAGCCCGTAGGGTTCCGATGTTGCCTGCCCAAAGTAATAGTATTTTGCTATCTCCTTCAGGTTGATCGCCTTCTGCATGGCTTTGCGCACCCGCAGGTCATCGAATGGTGGCCTTGACACCTGCATGGTGCTGTCACGATTAACACCGCCGCCCGGTGAATAGTGAATCAGAATCTCCGGATTGCTCTTCTTGATGGCGCGCGCCTCCTCAATGGTCAACCCGCTGAGGACATCAATCTTGCCGGACCGCAGTGCTGCAATCTGCGATGCACGATCAGGTATGACAACGATTCGCAGTTCATCCACAAACGGCAGTCGCATACCAGGGAAGCGCTCGTCCTTGTACCAGTATTCCGGATTGCGCTGGTAGGTCCAGGATGTGCCTTCAACATGATCGGTCAGAAGAAATGGCCCCGTTCCCACCAGGTGACGCCAGTCTCGATGGTCACCATACTGCTCAATCACTTCCCGGGGCGAGATCCACGCCCCTTCCCAGGACTGCCAGTAGATCGCCGACAGCGACAGCAACGAGGGCTGCCGGACCTTCACAACCACTGTCCATTTGTCCGTGGCCTCAGCGGACTCGAGCATGGCGGACTTGACCATGTGGGCATAGGGGCTGGGTCCAATGGCTTCAAACGGGCCGGTCCCCATGGCGCGCTGCAATGACATTGCCACATCGTAGGCGTCGAGTTCACGTCCGTTGACCGGCGGTTTGTCCTGCCAGTGTATGCCCCTGCGAATCCGGAAGATGATTGCCTTTGCGTCGGGCATCTCCCAGCTCTCGGCGATATGAGGCTTTATCACATCAATGGGCACAAATCCTGAATTAAACGCGTATCGGGATCGGGGAATGGACCAGTCACCGATTCCCAGCTTTTCCAGCACCGGCGAAGCAGCGTACGTTCCATTCCAGTTAAACCACGGATCTGTATGTTGATAGTCAACTGTGATCGCAAGCGTCACAGTGCCACCATAGCGAGGCTTCTCCACCATCTCGCCCCACACGTTGCGGATGGTCTCAGCGCCATCGGGCGGCGCGCTCGACACCATCTGGCTTGATAAAAGCCCAATGCAGAACAACAGGGCGCGGACATCCGGTACAGCGTATCCAAACTGCATGAGCCAATACCGGAACTTGTTGTCTGCAATGTTGAACACTACCCGCCCGTCTTTGCGAATACTTGCATTGCCATAATCCTGCTTCACCTGGCAGGGCTTGCGCATCTGAACAAACAGATGTTGAACCCGAATTTCGCCACGGATTTTCCTTTTATGGTGACCTGAAGTAGCCGGTTGACTACCAGCACTT
>CAYGNA010000719.1:0-1851 GCA_964351065.1 uncultured Pseudomonadales bacterium | reverse complement strand
TTTCCTGATAGCAGGAACCTGCGTTATCGAATCCGAACAGCTTGCGCTGGACACCGCGGGCACGCTGAAAGAAATATGTGATGGCCTTGGCATCCCGTTTATCTACAAGTCCTCGTTTGACAAGGCGAACCGATCTTCTCACAAGAGCTTCCGTGGTCCGGGAATGGATGCGGGTCTTAAGGTACTGGAACGGGTGAAGCAGCAGATTGGTGTGCCGGTCCTGACCGATGTGCACGAGGATACGCCACTTGATGAAGTGGCCGCGGTGGTTTCTGTACTGCAAACGCCAGCTTTTCTCTGTCGCCAGACAGGCTATATCCAGCGCGTTGCCGAAACGGGTTTGCCCGTGAACATCAAAAAGGGCCAGTTTCTGGCACCCTGGGATATGGTTCATGTCTATGAGAAAGCGCGTGCAACTGGCAATGAGCAGATTATGGTCTGTGAGCGCGGCGTCAGTTTTGGGTACAACAACCTCGTATCGGACATGCGCTCACTGGCTGTGATGAGTGAAATCGGTTGCCCGGTTGTATTTGATGCGACCCACAGCGTGCAGTTGCCTGGCGGACAGGGTTCAAGCTCAGGCGGCCAGCGTGAAATGGTGCCAGTGCTTGCCAGGGCTGCCGTGGGCGTGGGTGTCGATGGGCTCTTCATGGAGACGCATCCTGATCCCGACAATGCACTGAGTGACGGCCCTAACTCGTGGCCGCTCGCGGAAATGAAACAACTACTTGAGACACTGCAGCGTATAGACGCGGTTGTGAAAGCAGATGCTGCGCAGCGTAACGTGGCCGGATAATCCAGGGAGTACAGATTGACCGACATTACAGATATCAGGGCCAGGGAAGTTCTGGATTCGCGCGGCAACCCGACGGTTGAAGCCGAAGTGGAACTCGACAATGGCATGGTGGGGAGTGCCTGCGCACCGTCAGGCGCCTCAACAGGCTCGCGTGAAGCGCTTGAGTTACGTGACAAGGACCCAAAACGATACCTTGGCAAGGGTGTACTGGGTGCGGTGGAGAACGTGAACACGCTGATTCGCGAGCGTTTACTGGGCCGTGAGGTTGATGACCAGATTGCGCTCGATCGAATGATGATCGAACTTGATGGTACTGAGAACAAGGAAAAGCTCGGTGCCAACGCGATCCTGGCGGTTTCTCTCGCTGCGGCCAAAGCGGCAGCCAGTGCGCGGGGAATGGCGCTGTATGAATACCTGGCTGAGGTGGACGGCAGCCCTGGTCGCTACAGTATGCCCGTGCCGATGATGAATATTCTCAACGGCGGCGAGCATGCGGACAACAACGTTGATATACAGGAATTTATGATCCTGCCGGTTGGCGCGCCAAGCTTCTCTGAAGCACTGCGTTGTGGTGCTGAGATTTTTCACACCCTCAAAGCCGTGTTGGGCGCAAGGGGGCAGAGTACGGCGGTTGGTGATGAGGGTGGGTTTGCCCCTGACCTGCCGAGCAACGAAGCCGCGCTACAGGTGATCATGGAAGCCATCGACAAGGCAGGTTACAAGGCAGGCGAGGATGTGATGCTTGGCCTGGACTGCGCGGCGTCGGAGTTTTACGACAATGGAAAGTATGTCCTGGCGGGTGAGAATCGCAGTTTTGACGCGCGTGATTTTACGGGATACCTCGGCGAACTGGTTGAGAAGTACCCCATTATTTCCATTGAAGACGGACTTGACGAAAGTGACTGGGTTGGCTGGGCCTATCTGACCGAGCAACTCGGTCGCCGCATTCAGTTGGTTGGAGATGACCTTTTTGTGACCAACTCGAAAATCCTGCAACGTGGTATTGACCAGAATATTGGCAATTCCATCCTGATCAAGCTAAACCAGATTGGTAC
>CAYGNA010000718.1:0-1852 GCA_964351065.1 uncultured Pseudomonadales bacterium | reverse complement strand
CATTTGCAGTGCGCAAGGGGTGGGTTGATGTGACCTGCCCGTATGGCAACAGGATCAGGTGTTTTGCTCCCAACAAAAAGTTTGGCGATATGCACCTTGGCATACCCTACGTGCAACTTGATGTTGGACCAGGAACCACCGCGGGGCTGACCCGTTTTTACAACGAAATTATGGGGGCACCGGCGACGCATGGTGAGAACACATGTACGGTTAGCGTGGGCCGACACCAGACACTGCGGTTTGTCGAAACCGGGCGTTCACTTGCAGAATATGACGGCCACCACATCGCAATCTATGTCGCAGACTTTTCTGGCCCCCACAGTAGACTGCTGGAGCATGGCCTTATTTCAGAAGAATCAGATCAGCACCAGTACCGATTCAAGACACTGGTAGACCCTGTATCCGGTCAGCATTTGTTCGAACTCGAGCACGAGGTGCGCAGCCTGTTTCACCCCATGTATGCCCGCAAGCTGACCAATCGAAACGCAGAGCAGAGTTTTGGCAACTACGTTAAAGGGCGCGATGCATTCGTACCATGAACTGGTAAACTAGGCGCTTTTTTTGACATAGAGAAGTTGTGAATGCCTACCAAAGCTGACCAGCGACGCGCTTTTGGCGTGAAAATCCTGAACTCCAATCACAAGGACATCCGCCGTCTGAAACGGTCAGGGAACGTGCCGGAGATTCATGGTAACAAGTTCTGGAACTCCAGCTTCCTGATCATGGACTATCTGAAAAAGCATCCCCTCAAGAAAAACGTCAGAGTACTTGAAATTGGTTGTGGCTGGGGACTGCTTGGCATCTACTGTGCCCGCCAGTTTGACGCCAAAGTAACCGGCATTGATGCTGACGAAAACGTACTGCCTTACATGCAGCTACATGCAGAACTAAACGGTGTCACTATCGAAGGCCACAAGATGACCTTCCAGCAACTCACCACTGAAAAGCTGAAGTCCTTTGATGTGATCCTGGGAGCCGATATCTGTTTCTGGGATGAGATGAGCGTGGCACTTTACAACCTCATTGGCCGCGCCAAACGTGCCGGTGTTCAGCAGATCATGATTGCTGACCCTTGCCGCCCTCCTTTTACTGAACTGTCAAAACGCTGTCAGAAGAAGTACGGTGAGTTGGCAGAGATAGAAGCAAAGTGGCTAAAACAGCCGGTAAATGCGTCGGGTGAAATACTCATCGTTCGTCCGTAACACGAACTGTTTTCACAAGCAGTCTCGTATTATCCTCAACAACCGGTTTTATCTGAATAAGAAACGTGATGATCATTACAACCACCAACAATGTAGAAGGCAAACGTATCGTCAAGTATCTGGGACTGGTGACCGGCGAGGCGATTCTTGGCGCAAACATTTTTCGAGATATGTTTGCAGCGGTCCGGGATATCGTCGGCGGGCGTTCGGCGGCCTACGAACAGGAACTTGGCAAGGCACGAGAGATTGCGCTCGAGGATATTGAGGACTGGGCAACCGAGTTGGGAGCCAACGCGATTGTTGGCGTAGACATTGATTACGAATCCTTCGGTCAAACCAACGGGATGATGATGGTGAGCATTTCTGGCACCGCGGTTATCCTGGAGGACGCTTGAGCACAGGGACGTCAGGACGCGTCTGCCGGCGGCCCCGTTTCCAGTTCCAGTTCCTTGTCAAAACCAATAACCTCAAAGATCCCACTACCAACCTGTGGCGCGGCTTCAGCTTCGACAACGTGCTCGGGCGCGCCAGGTTTTAACCAATCGTTCAGGCGCCAGGTACGAACGGTTGAAACGTCCGGTGTCGGCCCAACCCTGAAATCAAGACTGACATACTCGAGAAACCAGTCAGGATGTTCATTGGTCGCGTTT
>CAYGNA010000717.1:0-1855 GCA_964351065.1 uncultured Pseudomonadales bacterium | reverse complement strand
TCAGATCGGGAGCTCCACTTGAGCGCAGACTCGATGACCGGCACAACAATCCTGATGGCAGCTCTGTCCGGCGCCGCCGTTGTACTAGCAGGAGGCGCATATGCGCTATTTTTTGCCTTATCAAAGCTAATGCAGAGGCCGTCTCTATTACCCCTGGCCTACGCCTTTTACATGGCGCTGACGATTGCTGTTTTTGTGCTTACCGAAGCACTGACGCTGACCGGCGCGTGGCGGTTTTTGACTATTTTGATGCTGATAGGATACCTCTTTGCACCACATGGTATCTGGCATCTTTGTGTTGCAACACATCCAGACGATAACAATCCAAAGGGAGAACGCTATGAATGAGAGTTGGTGGGCCAGCGAAGAGTTCTGGCGCAAGTGTGCTATCTGGGTAACAGCCGCCATGGCCGTGATCCTGATCTTTCTAACGTTTGACTCAGTACGGGCAATTACTGCAGGTACTGAGCGTGTTCCAGACTACAGCGTCATCAACCAGCGAATCTATTACAAGTTTGATAACGACAGGAACATGCTAACACCCAGAATAGGTGGCGAAGCACCGCTTTTTGGTAAGGTATTGTCCGACGCTGACGCCGCCCAACTGGTGGACCTTGGCAAGATGACCATTCAGGCCAAGAACTGCATGAACTGTCACACGCTGCTTGGCAATGGCGCCTACTACGCGCCAGATCTCACGAAAGCCTGGCTGGACCCTTCCTGGGGAGCGGAAAGTGTCAGAGAGCAGCTAATGCTCAGCTTTCTGCTTGACCCTGACGCCAACAGAAGAGGCTTTGGCTCGGGCCGCAAAATGCCACAAATGGATTTGACCGAGGCCGAGGCAAGAGGGGTTGTAGCTTTCCTGAAGTGGATGGCTTCTATCGATAAGAAAGGCTTTCCTTCCCATTTCACCCCGATCAGACAGGAAGGAGAATAGTCATGGCTGCTACCAGCGGTTCAAACCTGAATGCCGGCCAGAAAGTCGCGCTCAAGTACTTTTTTGTTGCTATTGCTCTCTATGTTGCCCAGATGCTGTTTGGCCTGCTGGCCGGGCTACAGTATGTCTATCCGGAGTTCCTGTACAACGTACTCGACTTCAACGTGAACCGCATGGTCCATATCAATGCAATGATCGTGTGGATGCTCTATGGGTTTATGGGTTCAGTTTACTGGCTGATCGAAGACGAATCAGGCACCGAACTCGTGGGCGCGCGGATGGCGAATGCAGGATTTTATGTCATGACGATTGCGGTTGCGATTGTCGTTGTCGTCTACCTCGTCGTGCAAACAGGACCGGGCAACATGACCACGATCTGGCTGATCAATGAGGGGCGCGAATATATTGAGGCACCGAGATGGGCCGACATAGGCATTGTTGCGGTCATGCTTGTGTTCTTCTACACAGTAGCTGCCACCTTCATGAAGGGGCGCTGGAGCGGCATCTCTGGCGTTCTCGTGCTTGACCTGGTTGCCCTGGCTGGCATCTACCTGGCCGGCATGTTCTACACCGCCAACATTTCCATGGACCAGTACTGGTGGTGGTGGGTCATTCACCTGTGGGTGGAGGCAACCTGGGAAGTCATGGTCGGCTGCATCATGGCCTGGGGACTGATGAAAACTATCAATGCGGATCGGAAAATCGTGACGACGTGGCTTTATATCGAGGTTGCTCTCATGTTTGGTTCAGGCATTCTGGGGCTTGGACACCACTACTTCTGGATCGGCACACCTGAATACTGGCTAGGCATCGGGGGCTTTTTCAGCGCATTGGAACCGATACCACTTGTTGCAATGGTCGTACACGCTGTCTACGACGCCGTTTCGCGCGAATTCAAATCAAGCAATCATCCGGCGC
>CAYGNA010000716.1:0-1857 GCA_964351065.1 uncultured Pseudomonadales bacterium | reverse complement strand
AAATGACGAGGGCGCGGTCGAAATGACTGTTGGACGGTCGAAATGACTGCTGGTCAGTCGCTGATGGCCGGGTGATCGCGCTTCAGGTGTTTGCCGAAAGCAGAATCAGCTACCAGGTCGGGTTCGACGTCCTGGCTTCTCCAGTAGTGGGTGACAAGTGTGCGGCGCGTACGTGACGGATCTGTAATTTTGGCCGCGCCATGATAGAGCTGCGCATGCCAGATAAACAGGTCGCCCGTATCGCCAACAAACTCCTGGCGCGGTAGACCCCGGCTCTCAATTTCTTGCGTAATGTAATCCGTTGCCTGGGGCAGTTCATCAGGCACAGCGTGAAGGCCGCCGTGGGAGAAACGGTAAGCCGGCACTTTATGGGATCCCGGATAGTAAGAGAGCGGGCCGGCCGTCGGTGTTTGGGGTTCAAGACAAATGCTTGATACAACCATCGCGTTTTCTTTGGGCGGCGGCATGTAATAGGTATCAAAGTGGTGATGCTGTTGGCTGCCCTTACCAAAAGTCAGTGAGTTGATAACCAGTGGCTCACCGGCAAGCAACTGCGCAAGAATCGGCTTTAGTCTTTCATGCAGGCAGAGCGCTCGGCATGAGTCAAATTCGAGAAACAGATCATTGATCTTGTATGGCTGGCTTAAGTCAGCATCTGTCCGGTCGCGGATCAGGTGTCGCCCCTGGTCAGGACCTTCAAGCAGATCGATGGTGACCCGGCCACCCTGGGCTACCCTGTTGACGAGAAAATTGTCCACATCATGCCTGAAACTGGCCAATTCGTCGGGCTGAAAGAACCCTTTCAGCGCAAGAAATCCATAGTCGTCCCAGAAGGCTAGCTCCCGATCGGATAATGGTCCTGAAATGGTATTTGATTGTGTCGACATGAGGTGAAGTATAGGAGATGTTGATGTCTATACTCAATTCCGGCCACTGAAACTGATGACGCTGCCAACTTGTATCGTCTCGATTGACGCTGGCATCCAAAGCGTCCCTTAGCTGGTAGAATAGCGGGCTTTTGAGAGGGCGCCCGGGCGCCGGTGGAACAGCGATGATATCCGGTTGGGGGAGATACCCAAGAGTTGGCGAGCGACTCGCGTTTTTTGACACGGTTCAAGAAGCCCGGTCGTTGGTGCGTGATGCCAAATCGCTGATTCCACAGGGTATGGCTCGCTCATACGGCGATGCTGCACTCTCCGAAACACAAATGCTCAGCACGCGCCGGTTTAATCGGATGCTGGCCTTCGATGAATCATCGGGTCGCCTGCGCTGTCAGTCGGGCGTCACCATTGCCGAGATCATGGCAACCTTTGTTTCACGTGGCTGGTTTGTCAAAGTCTCGCCGGGTACCAAGTTTGTTTCTGTTGGTGGCGCGATTGCGGCCGACGTGCATGGCAAAAACCATCACAAGGTCGGTTCGTTCGCCACCAGTGTTGAGTCTTTTGACCTGCTGGTCGCATCGGGCGAACTGGTGACCTGTAGTCGCGAGGAAAACCCGGAACTGTTTCGGGCAACGTGCGGGGGCATGGGGCTCACCGGCCTGGTTACCGAGGTCACGCTCACGCTGGATCGTATCCCCAGTGCCTACGCCTACCAGCGAGTAATCAAATGCCCGGATCTCGAGTCGGCAATGGATACGTTCGAAGAGAATGTCGACTGGACCCATAGCGTGGCCTGGATCGATTGCCTGGCGAAAGGCGAGGCGCTGGGTCGATCAATTGTCTTCCTGGGTGAGATGGCGACGCCTGAACAGGTGCGGCAGTTTCGGCCGCGTGTCAAAGATCCCTTTCAGTTTAAAATGCCTGCGCCTGTCACCGTTCCGTTTGCACTACCCAACTTCGCTCTGAATTCGCTGTC
>CAYGNA010000715.1:0-1860 GCA_964351065.1 uncultured Pseudomonadales bacterium | reverse complement strand
TTGTGATGTGAGTCGTATGTTCAGGGTTGGCGGCGCTCAGGCTATTGCGGCGATGGCCTACGGAACCGAAACAATACCGAGGGTTGATAAGATCGTTGGGCCGGGCAATATCTTTGTCGCAACGGCAAAAGAAATGGTTTTTGGTCAGGTGGGTATCGACATGATCGCTGGACCATCTGAAGTCGTGATCGTCGCCGACGACACAGCGGAGGTGGACTGGCTGGTGATGGATATGTTTGCCCAGGCCGAACACGATCAAATGGCGCAATCGATACTGATATCCACTAGCGAAGCGCTTTTGGATGCTGTTGCGAAGCGGTTACCCACTTTGCTAGCTACTATGCAGCGAAAAGATATTATCGAAAAGGCTTTGCATGATCGCGGTGCCTTGATCCTTGCCAGTGATATCGACGCTGCTCAGGGCGTCGTGAATCGGATTGCGCCAGAACATCTGGAACTCGCCCTTGGCGATGCACAAAGCTTTGTACCGGGGGTCCGACATGCAGGTGCCATATTCGTTGGTGCGTCTACTGCAGAGGTCGTGGGTGACTATACGGCCGGTCCGAGTCATGTGTTACCTACTAGTGGCACAGCGCGTTTTGCTTCGCCTTTGGGTGTTTATGACTTCCAGGTGCGCTCATCGCTGATTCAGTGCAGTCGTGAAGGGGCGGTGAAACTGTCTCGTGCTGCAGCGATTTTAGCGGACCAGGAGGGGCTTGAGGCCCACAGCAAGTCCGCTCAATTCCGCTTTCGGGGTTAAAGTTTTGGCTGCACAAGGTCCTGCTGTCCACTACCAGGAAGCCATTTCTCGTGGCGATATTTCGCCTGATCCAGCACAGGCTGAGGCGATTGAGCATCTGCAGCGATTGTATGATGACCTCATGCGGTCCAAACCTGAGCGCGGTTTCTTTTCTCGATTACTCGGTAGCGAAACTCCTGTAGCGGTAAAGGGCCTCTATTTCTGGGGCGGCGTTGGCCGTGGCAAAACCTTTCTGATGGATGTGTTCTTTGAATCTCTGCCGTTCCCGGAAAAGCAGCGAATGCACTTTCATCGCTTCATGCGCTATACCCATCAAGAGTTGCGTGCACTGCAAGGGACGCCAAATCCCTTGCGTCAGGTTGCAAAGAATTTCGCAAAAAAAGCCCGGGTGCTGTGTTTTGATGAGTTCTTCGTCAGCGATATTACCGACGCTATGATTTTAGGTGGGCTTATAGAGGCCTTGTTCTCCGAGGGCGTGAGTCTTGTCGCAACATCAAATGTAGAGCCAGTGAATCTATACAAAGATGGCCTGCAGCGTAGTAAGTTCCTGCCAGCAATCGCTCTGTTGGAGCAGTACACGCACATTCTCAATGTCGATGGTGGTGTCGACTATCGGTTGCGAGCACTCGAGTCAGCCGAACTGTTTCACTTTCCTTTGGATGAGGCTGCAGATGTTAGCCTCGACAAGAGTTTTAGAGCCCTGTCGCCGGAGTCAGGCCAGATCGATCAAAACCTCGATATTGAGGGGCGTACCATTGCTGCGAAACGGCTCGGAGATGGCGTAGTGTGGTTCGAATTTGCCGAAATCTGCGAAGGCCCGCGCAGCCAAAACGACTATATTGAGATTGCGATGCTGTTCCACACGGTGCTGATTAGCAATATTCCGACGTTTACGACACGAAAAGAGGACGCTGCGCGACGTTTTATCAGTCTGGTAGATGAATTCTACGATCATAATGTTAAACTCATCCTGTCCGCGGAATCTCCAATCCCGCTGCTCTATGCTGGCGAGAGGCTAGTTTTTGAGTTTCAGCGTACAGAAAGTCGGCTCCAAGAGATGCAGTCCAGCGAATATCTGGGCTATGAGCACTTACCTTGAG
>CAYGNA010000714.1:0-1863 GCA_964351065.1 uncultured Pseudomonadales bacterium | reverse complement strand
GGCCAAAAGCTTATGGCGGCGCTGAGCGTACTTTTTTTGACCGGTATGTGGTCACTGAAGAATTACTCGCTGCAGGCGCGCCGGTCAGCGCACACTGGATTGCCGACCGGCAGAGCGGTCCGCTGCTACTTCGCTTTGGCACTGAGGAACAGAAACAAACCTACGTGCCACGTATCGCGAGCGGTCAGTGCTATTTTTCTATTGGTATGAGCGAACCGGGCAGCGGGTCCGACCTGGCCTCGGTTCGCACAACAGCAACCAGGGAGGGCGACGGCTATCGCATCAACGGCACCAAGGTGTGGTCAACAGATGCACATCGCAATCATTTCATCATCGCACTGGTGCGCACAGAACCACCCGGAGAGAATCGCCATGCGGGGCTGTCACAGGTCATCGTTGACCTGAAGGAAGACGGGGCAAAAGTGCGGCCTATTCGCAACATGACTGGCAGTGAGGACTTCAATGAGATTGTTTTCGACGATGTCTACGTGCCGGCTGATCGAATTGTTGGCGAACCTGGGAACGGCTGGGCCCAGGTCACCTCTGAACTGTCCTACGAACGTAGCGGGCCGGAACGATTCCTGTCAGCGTTCCGCGTATTCGTCGAGTTTGTACGCATGGCAGGCGACAATCCTTCCCGTACAGAAGCAGCAGCCATTGGCCGTATTGCTGCACACCTCATGACACTGCGCCGCATGTCCATCTCTGTTGCCGGTATGCTGGAAGCTGGCAAAAAAGTTGAAGTGGAAGCCGCGCTGGTGAAAGAACTGGGTAACAATTTTGAAAAGCTGCTGCCGGAGATTGCTCGCCTTGCTGTGGAACCCGGCCGCGATACAACGCGCTTCCGCGAAACATTTACCGATACATTGCTGCTGTCTCCCGCGTTTACCCTGCGCGGCGGTACCCGCGAGATTTTACGTGGCGTGATTGCAAGGGGGCTGGGACTACGATGAGCAAAACACAGAGCAGCGATACACAGATGATAATCGACGTGGCACAACGTCTGTTTGCAGACCAGGTCGACAAACGATTGCTGGATGCCGCAGAGACCGGGGAGATGCCAACCACACTATGGGATGCCATTTGTGAAACCGGTTTTCATGAGGTTGGCTCGGCTGACAGCGGCACTGGCTATCCCGAACTTTTTGCCCTGCTCCGCTGCGCGGGTGAACACGTGGTCCCATTGCCGCTGGCAGAAACCCTGCTGGCAAGTGCATGGGCAGGCCCCAATCCAGGCATCTCAAGCATCGGTGTGATTGATGGCGACAGGATTGTCGGCGCACCCTGGGGGCGTAGGGCCAATCGTGTGATTGGCATCTCACCCGGCAGCCTGACTGCACGCATAGTGACCAATGTTTCGGTAACAACAGAAGGCACCAACATGGCCGGTGAGGCGCGCGATACCGTTCAACTACCTGAGACGGCAGCAACCATCGAACTTGTTAACGATCCAGAACTATTGCTGGCTGCCAGTCGCGTGGTTCAAATGGCAGGCGCCATGACGTCAATCCTTGCCATGACCATCACCTACGCCACAGACCGTGAACAATTTGGACGACCCATCAGCAAATTCCAGGCAATACAGCATGTGCTTGCACAGATTGCGGCCGAGGTTGCCGCGGCACAGCGCGCGGCAGACGCGGCGGCGGACGCCGTGGCACTACCGGACGGGTTTATCGACATTGCTGCCGCAAAGAGTCGCGCGGGTGAAGCAGCCGGTATTGTTGCCGAACTTTCGCACCAGGTGCACGGCGCAATCGGTTTTGCGCACGAACATAAACTGCACCACTACACCCGCCGCCTGTGGGCCTGGCGGGATGAATACGGCAATGAGTCATACTGGCAGGTTCGCCTGGGTGAGAC